>DATMNP010000015.1:0-37220 GCA_035568935.1 Opitutaceae bacterium
GCGAAATTCGTTGGCTCGAAAGAATGCGTGCAATGCCACGCGGACAAGACCGATCACTTTGCTTCGTCCAGCCACGCGCGTCTCTCGATCTCAGACCCAAAGGTTGGCAACACGGGCTGCGAGGCCTGTCACGGCCCGGGCAGCCTCCACGTGGCCTCCGGCGGCGCCGCGGGCACGATTGTCAATCCGCGCAAATCCCCGGAGACGTGCTTCCAATGCCATCTCGACAAACGCGCGCAATTCAGCCTGCCCAACAGCCACCAGGTGTTGAACGGCAAGATGAGCTGCGCGGACTGCCACGATGTGCACAAAGGCGACGCCATCGCCGGCACGGGCGCCGATCTTGCCGCACAGAACGACACCTGCACCAAGTGCCACACCGAGCAAAAGGGACCGTTCGTCTTTGAGCACGGCGCCATGCGCGAGGGCTGCACCTCCTGCCACAACCCGCACGGCACGATCAATGCGAAGATGCTCGTCGCCCGCGACGCAAATCTCTGTCTCCGCTGCCATCTCGAGGCCCCTGATCCCGGTTCATCCGGAGAGATCAACGCCAATGCCATCAGACACTCGTCCGAAAATCACAACACCCGGCTGATGCAGGGCACCTGCTGGAGCGCGGGCTGCCACGAAGCCCCGCACGGTTCCAACGCCAACTCCCACTTCCGTTACTGACCGCACGACCGATCACACGACATGAAAACACTATTTTTTCCCATCATTCGCAGTGCCGGCCTGCTTTCGGGCGCCCTGCTCATCTGCGCGGGCTCCCCGATCCGCGCGGACGATACCCAGTCCGACGCTTTTCCCGCTTTCGAGAGTTATATCAAAGTCAGCGGCCAGGCACCAATCATGGTCACCGGAAACAAAAACGCCTTCCAAAGCCGGACCAAGCAAGCAGACCCCGGCGCCGCCGGCATCGAAGACTTCCATTACGCCAAGGACCTTTCAAAGACCACCACCCAGGAGATCGACGGCAAGGCGTTGGCCGGCAGCGAGGATTATCTGCTCCGGTACAATGTCACGAAAACCAATGTCGGCTCGATTGACTTCGGTTATAAACGCTTCCGCACGTTCTACGACGGCGTGGGCGGCTTCTTCCCCCTCAACAGTGAGTGGCTGCCGTTCACCAGGCAGGATCTCCACATCGACCGCTCCAAATTCTGGGTCGAAGCGAACATCGCACTGCCGGACGCGCCGGTGATCACCGTGCGCTACACCAATGAGCTGCGTGACGGCCGCAAGGACTCCACGATCTGGGGCCCAACCGACTTCACCGGCCTGCCGAGCGGCAGCACGAGCATCGTTCCCACCACCACCACGCAAATCGCTGATTCCCGTAGAATCGTGCCAAGCTACATCAACGTCGGCGAGCGCCACGAGCGGCTCGAGGCCAGCGTGCAGCACACGATCAAGACGACTTCGTTTGAAGTCACGCTGTTCGGCGACGGCACCAACAACGCCGACACGCGCTACGTCACGCAATTCCCAGGCGAAGTGAAGCCAGCCAAGGGGCTGCCCTCCGCCTCCAACCCTGCGCAGTGGAGCAACCAAGTCCTGGAAGCCCAGACGGACGCGCTAAAAACCAAGACCTCCGGATTCAACGCGGCAACCGAAACGGCCATCGGCGACAAGCTCACTTTGCAGACTGGCACCCAATACTCGCTCGTGCATGCGACGATCGGCGGCGACCGCCCGCTGATCACTTCCACCCCAACCACCGCGGGCACGGTGCCGGTGACAACCGACACCTATCAGAACCTCGCCGGCGGCACACGGGTAAAGGATTTTGTCGGCAATGTTTCACTCGAGTATCGGCCCATTCCGTCGTTGTCCGCCAAGGCGGCGTGGAAGATCGAGGATGAGTTCATCAGCGGCGCTTCGACTTTCAACTCGTTGGCGGCTTCGGGCACGCCCGCCACCACCGTCACCTCGACCCCCCGGGTCGCTTGGGAACATGTTCACCGGAACACGGAAATTCCCGAACTGGACCTTCGCTACACCGGCATCAGGAATCTTGCGCTCTACAGCCGCGTCAGCGCGAGCAACGTCAACGGCATTGACCGCGACATCGCCGCTTACAACCCACTCATCACTCCGATCACCGCAACGACGGCCAACAACAACGACCGCGAAAGACACGTCGACTACACGGTCGGCGCCAACTGGCGGGCCTCGCAGCTGCTCACGCTCCGCGGGGAATATTTCAGCAAGGGACACAAGGACAACAGCGTCGGTTATGGCGCAAACCTCGGCGATTACTACCTGCTCGATTCACAATATACGGGCTACAAGATCACCGCGCTGGCCACGCCCTGGGCCACGCTCGGCTTTACAACGAGGTTCGTTTCGCAGCATGGCAAGACGAAGGTCACGGGTTTCCTGCCCACCTACCCGGCCTTCGATGCGGGGAACACCAAGAACTACATGGTCGGCGAGACCATCGACTGGACGCCCTGCACCGAGTGCTACATGGAATTGGACGCCAACCTGGTGTACAATGTCATCAGCACCATCTATCCGCGGGCCGGGGTCACGCCCGCCGTGGGCGCGCAAGCCGCCTTTGACACCAACAATGTCCTCCAGAACTCCAACAACAACTACGTGACCGTCAGTTTTCTCACCGGATTTGTCGTCGATCCGGAAACCGACCTGCAGTTCCAGCTCACTTACTACCGGGCCCATGACGGGAACACGGCCCTGGCCCCCTGGACAACGCCCTACGGCGTGGCGGTTCGCGATGTCTCGGGCACCATCGGTTTGAAGCACAAATTCACCGATCGCATGATCGGCGAAGCCAAGCTCGGTTACTTCGACAGCCAGAACGACACCACGGGCGGCTTCACCAGCTACCACGGCCCGGTCGGCTATGTCTCCGTCGCCTACGCGCTTTAAACAATATCTGTTGGCGGGGCCGGCTCCTTTACGCCGCCCCGCCAATTTATGCGCGGTGTGCAGTTTTTGTTATTTAGCGCCTGTTGTGTGGTTTTTCGGCCAACCATTATCCCCATCAGCCGGCCAATTTTATTTCACCCCGGAGCATTTTCAGAGGAGAAACGCGGTGGGCTGAGCTTTTACCCGAAAAAAAACCGTCGGTATTAATCCAGGGAGTTTTTCCCGCCAGCGTGGATGTTCTTATAAAAACAACAACCTGTTGTTATACATTTACCGAAAGACCACAATCCCTTGTGTTCCAAGGACGGCCTCAGTTACTACTTATTTTACCATGGTAATCAAACGCGATGGACGACGGGTCGAGTTCGACGAAACGAGAATTCATCAGGCGATTCTCCGGGCTGGCACGGCCACCGGCGAATTTGACACCTCGGTGGCGGCCCGCCTCGCGGCCAACGCCGCCCGGATTCTGCTGGCCCGTTCGGCCGGCGAGGCCATCACCATCGAACAGATCCAGGACGAGGTGGAATTGCAGCTCATGCTGACCGGGCACCTGAAAACCGCCCGTTCTTACATTGTCTATCGCGAACAGCGCAAGGTGTTGAGGGCCGACAAACGCTCCCTCGTCGATGTCGAATCCTCGATCAACGAGTATCTCACCCGCCAGGATTGGCGGGTGTCCGCCAACGCCAACCAAGGGTACAGCCTGGGCGGGCTCATCCTTAACATCTCCGGAAAAATCACGGCCAACTACTGGCTGAGTCATGTTTACCCGCCCGAAGTCGGCACCGCCCATCGCAACGGCGATGTGCACATCCACGATCTGGACATGCTGTGCGGATACTGCGCGGGCTGGTCGCTGCGCACGCTGCTGATGGAGGGACTCAACGGCGTGCCGGGCAAAGTGGAGGCTTCGCCGCCGAAGCACATGCATTCGGCCATCGGACAGATCGTGAATTTTCTCGGCACGCTCCAGAACGAATGGGCCGGCGCCCAGGCGTTTTCATCCTTCGACACTTACATGGCGGCCTACATCCGCAAGGATCACATGCGTTACGAGGAAGTGCGGCAGTGCATCCAGGAGCTCATCTATAATCTCAACGTCCCTTCGCGCTGGGGCACGCAGACGCCTTTCACCAACCTCACCTTTGACTGGACCTGCCCCGAAGATTTGAAAAAACAGGTGCCGATCATCGCCGGACAGGAACAGCCCTTCACCTACGGCGATCTCCAGACCGAGATGGACATGATCAACCGGGCCTACATCGAGATCATGAGCGAGGGCGACGCCAGGGGCCGCGTTTTCACCTTCCCGATCCCCACCTACAACATCACCGAGGATTTTCCGTGGGACTCGGAGAATGCCAACCGCCTCTTCGCCATGACCGCGAAGTACGGGCTCCCCTATTTCCAGAATTTCATCAACTCCGACCTGAAGCCGAACATGATCCGGTCGATGTGCTGCCGACTGCAGCTCGACCTGCGCGAATTGCTCAAGCGCGGCAACGGGCTCTTCGGTTCGGCCGAGCAGACCGGGTCGCTCGGTGTTGTCACGATCAACTGCGCACGGCTCGGCTATCTCTACAAGGCCGACGAGCCTCGCCTCCTCCGGCGCATAGATGAACTGCTGGATCTCGGCCGCAACAGCCTGGAAATGAAACGCAAGGTCGTGCAACGGCTGATGGACCAGGGGTTGTTCCCCTTCACCAAGCGCTACCTCGGCACCATGCGAAACCACTTCTCCACGCTCGGCGTGAATGGCATCAACGAGATGATCCGCAACTTTACCAACGATCGCGACAACATCACCACCGATTGGGGTTACGCCTTCGCCCTGCGCCTGCTGGACCACATCCGCGCGCGCATCCTCCAGTTTCAGGAAGAAACCGGCCACATGTATAATTTGGAGGCGACCCCGGCCGAGGGCACCACGTACCGGTTCGCGAAGGAGGATTGCAAGCGCTGGCCCGACATCCTGCAGGCCGGCACCGCCAGCAATCCCTATTACACCAATTCGTCGCAACTCCCCGCGGGTTACACCGACGATCCCTTCGAGGCCCTCGAGCACCAGAACGACCTCCAGCGCAAATATACCGGCGGCACCGTGCTCCATCTTTACATGTCGCAGCGTCTCTCCGATGCGGAAGCCTGCAAAAAACTGGTCCGCCGCGCGCTCGAGCGATTCTCCCTGCCCTACATCACGATCACCCCGACGTTCTCGATCTGCCCGAAGCACGGCTATCTCTCCGGCGAACATAAGTTCTGCCCAAAATGCGACGAAGATCTCATCCACCAAAAACGCGCATCGGCCGCCAGTTTGAATTGAGTGCCACTTTCTCCTCGGCTTGTCAGGGATGCCTCGCCCTACCTTTGGGTATCGGCCAATAACTTCATCATACCGTATTAACCACTGATGTACACTTATCGTCACTGATAATATGAAGTTAGGTTCGAACTCGTTCTTTATCCATTTCCTCCGGATCAGTGATCATCAGTGTGCATCAGTGGTTAAAATGCTCTAAGTAATACTCAATCGATCAATTCACCCAAAAAAATAAAACCATGATTGCGACCGAACCAGCCACCGAACCCAAATCCGTCATTACGCTCAACGATGCCGAACGCCAGCCCTGTGAAGTCTGGACCCGCGTCATGGGTTACCATCGTCCCGTCTCCAGCTTCAACACCGGAAAACAAGGCGAACACCAGGAACGCCGGTTTTTCCAAGAGTCCTCGTGCGCCGGATCCTGATCGCGCGCCGCGTCCTCCCGCGCGCCGGCTCGTCGAGCCTGCGCATCGGCGGATTTGAGCGATTGTCCCTCGTGGACTGGCCCGGCCAGCTGGCCGCCGTCGTTTTTTGCCAGGGCTGCGGCTGGCGGTGCCGGTATTGCCATAATCCGCACCTCATCCCGTTCCCTCCGTCCGACCGGTTTGCCTGGGAGGACATCCTGGCCTGGCTGGAAAATCGGCGCGGCCTGCTTGACGCCGTGGTCTTTAGCGGCGGAGAACCCACGCTCCATCCTGGGCTTTACGTGGCCATGAAGGACGCCCGCGCATTGGGATTCAAAATCGGACTGCATACCGCCGGGCCGGTGCCGGCGAACCTGTCCCCGCTTCTGCCTTTGCTCGGCTGGGTGGGATTCGATTTCAAGGCGCCCTTTTCCGGTTACGCCAGCATCACCGGCCAAGCGCATGGCGAACAGGCCCGGGCAAGTTTTGCGATGCTTCGTTCAGCCCAGGTCCCTTGCGAAGTGCGCACGACCTGGCACCCGCGTTTGCTTTCCACGGATGATTTGGCCGAGATGGCCCGCTCGCTCGCAGAAGCCGGCTGCACGGAGTGGGTCATCCAGCGCTTCCGTCCCGACGGCTGCAGCGATGAAGAACTCCGCACCACGCCCATCGGCGACGTGCCGGTCGAGGCCATCAACGTGCCCGGCCTGAACATCATTGTCCGCTGATCCGCATCGGGTTCGTTCTCGTTCTCCTAATCTTTATCGTTCTCGATTTGAAATGTCCCTGTGAGAAAGAGAACGATAAAGATTGGCTCACCTGATCACCCAGAAAAACCTTTCGATTTAATGAGGGACAAGGCCCTGTTTGGACATTAACCTTGGGTAAACACTCTTCCTTTATGACCACCTCTCGCCCACTCGTTCTTGCACTTGCCTTGCTGGCGGGCCTTTCCACGGCCGGCACGGCTTTGGCCGACTGTTCAAGCTGCACCCATATTCAAGCTACGTCATCCTCGCAACTGGTTCCCGTGACCGACAAAACGGATGCCGCCTGGCTGGCCAAGGCCCGGGCCGATTATCCGCTCAATTCATGCAGCGTTTCCGGCGACAAATTCGACGGTGGCGAGATGACGGGGCCACCGAGGGATTTCATCTACCGGGAGGCGGGCAAGCCCGACCGACTGGTGCGCTTCTGCTGCAAGGGCTGCATCAAGGATTTCAATAAAGATCCGGCCAAATACCTTAAGATCATCGACGATGCCGCGGCGGCCAAAGGCAAGGACACCGGCGGCGCGCCCATGAAGTGAATGGTTTCTGTTCATAATATTTATGCGTCGACGCCCAAATAGTTGTCGGCGGAGACGTCATTCCAGCTTAGGATTTGCGGCTCCATTCTCGGCACGAATTCCGTTTTGCGCGCGGGCCAGCCGACCACCACAGGCATGACCGCAGTATAGCGCCGGGGGACGCCCATTTCGTTTTTTATTCCGTCCTGATTCAGCCAGGGCCGGACGAAACCGACCGGGCAACTGCCAAGCCCCATTCCGTGGGCGGCGAGCAGGAGGTTCTGTGCAGCCATGCAGCAATCCTCGACTGGATTATGTTCGGCCGGCCTGGCATAGACCACGATCAGGGTCCCGGCATGATGAAAAACGTTATATTCCGAATGGCTGAGCAGGTCGGATCTAACATGCAGGGCCAGGGACTTGGGCAGCGTGGCCAGCATGAACCACTTGGCGCGCTCGGAATATTGAGCGAGCTGCTTCCGCCCGCTAATGACGGCAAAGGCCCAAGGCTGCTGGTTGGCGGCACTCGGAGCCCTGGCGGCGGCGTTCAACAACTCCATCACGGCCGTTTTTTCGACCGGTCGATCGGTGTAATTTCGCACCGCTTGGCGGCGATAAATTGCTTCCATCAGTTCCATGGCGAACTCCGGGGGTGAAACCAGGCCGCCCGGACTCATCGAGGATAAGTTGCGCGTCCTGATTGCTTTATTTTTGGGCAGGATGCTTTGGTTTCATTCGGTCAACTTGGCGTGGTTTTCTGGCTGGCACCATTGCTCTTGGGATAGGAAAACCGCATATAATGGTTAAGGCCGGCCAGCCGCTCGATGCGAGCGTCGAGCGGCTCAACGAGCATCTCCGCGACAGTTTGGAGCAGGAAGAGCATATCCATCGGTTTTTCGATCAGGGCCCCGACCCCCGCGGCTGCCGCCATCTCGAATTGATCCTGCCGCCCGGTGATGATGATGATCGGCAACAGGGCGTTGATGGAGGTAATACGCGCGAAAACATCCCAGCCCTTTTCTCCCGGCAGGTTTATATCCAGCATCACGAGATCGGTATGCACGGGATCAAACTTGTCGAGCCCCTCCCTGCCGCTGGCCGCCAAGACGACTTCGTAGCCTTCAGCCTGCAGCACCTTGCGAAGGGATTTACAGATTTGCGGATCATCATCGATGATTAAGATTTTCTTTTTCATGTGCTTCGGGGTAAAGCGATTGTTGCACGCTGTCATTTGGCATCTATCTGCAGCTCCCGTGCCCTTCGTCAAAAAGCCTGCGGCCTGCTGCCGGGCAACGTGTTGGGGCACTTTTCTAATTCGATCGAGGGCAAGATTGCGCAGTCGATTATCATCCGCCGGTAAGTTACTGACCAACCATGCGGAATTTTCTTGTGACCAAGCGCAGGCCTCCATCGTTCCGGTCTTAACGCTGCAACCCATATTGCTTCATTTTTGCACGAACGGTGAAGCGGGACCAACCGAGGAGCCGCGCCATTTGTGTGATGTTACCCACCGTCGCTGCGTTGGCCTGCATCAGCAACTCGATCTCAACGCCTGCAAGCACGGTTGCAACGGCCCCGGTCCCAGATCCAGACCTCGCGACAGCCAAGGCCTCTTCGCAATATGCGGCCAGCGTGCGCCCGGCGGATTCTGCAGACGGGCTGGACGGTCCCTGGGTTATTGCGGTCCGGGCCAAACCCTCGGTGATGGGGTAACCGTGCGCGAGCAACAGCATGCGCTTGACGACATTTTCCAACTGCCGCACGTTGCCCGGCCAGGGCTGCGCGGAGAGAAACTTCATCGCCGGAGGCTGGACCGCAGCCACGCCACTGAGTTCCGCCCCGTAGCGGTTCACAAAATATTTTATCAGCGCCGGGATGTCCTCACGCCGGTCGCGCAGTGGTGGCAGCGTGATGGAAACAACATTCAGCCGATACCAAAGATCCTCGCGAAATTTTCCGCTGGCCACGAGCACGGGCATATCGCGATGCGTCGCGGCGATCACGCGCACGTCAACCGGAATGGATTCGCGCCCGCCCAGCCTTGAGATCACGCGCTCCTGGAGCACGCGCAGGAGTTTGGCCTGGGTTTCGAGGGAAAGATCGCCGATTTCATCGAGGAAGAGCATGCCCCCGTTGGCTTGTTCGAAACGCCCGATCCGCCGGGATTCGGCGCCGGTGAAGGCGCCCCGCTCGTGGCCGAATAATTCGCTCTCCAGCAGGTTTGCCGGGATGGCGGCACAATTCACAGCCACGAACGACTTGTCCTTGCGGTCACTATATTGCCACAACGCGCGGGTGACAAGCTCCTTGCCCGTGCCCGTCTCGCCAATGATGACGACCGAGATGGGTTTTCCGGCCACCCGGCCGATTTCCTTATAGACGTTTTGCATCACACGGCTTTGCCCGATCAGCGTAGTTTGGACCGGCTGCTCGGCCCCGAGGGCGATTTTTTCCCGGCCACGTTGCCCGGCCGCAGCGGCATGGGATACGACGGAAAGCAGTTCGCTCATCTCGAACGGCTTCAAAATATAATCAAACGCACCGCGCCGCGTCGCTTCGATGGCGGTTTCGGTCGTGCCATGCGCGGTCATCAAAACGACCGGGAGGTTGGGCAGTTCCTCACGCAACGTATCGATCAGCTCCAGGCCGGAAACCCCCGGCATGCGGAGATCGGTGAGGACGCAGTCGCAGTCTTCATCGAGCGCCGCCGCCAGGCCAAGTTTCCCGTCGGGATAGCTGCCCACTTCATATCCTTCCTGGATCAACACCCGTTCCAGCGCCGTTCGCGCCGCGGAATCGTCATCAATCAGGCAGATCTTGTACGGGATACTCATGGGGGTGCGGCTTCGCTAACGGGCAAATACACGGAAAAACGCGTCCCCGCATCCGGCGAACTTTGAAACGTGATTTGGCCACCCTGGTTTTCCACGAGTCTCGACACGATCGAGAGGCCCAAGCCCGTGCCGGCCGCCTTGGTCGTGAAAAACGGGTCGAAGAGCCGCAGCTGGATCTCCGGCGGAACGCCGGGGCCATCGTCCGTGACGGCCAGCACGGCAACAGGGGCCAGCTTGCCCAGCAGCCTGGCCCGCTCGCGGCGGAGCGAGAGCACGATGCGCCCGGCCCGGCCCGCGAGCGCCTCCTGCGCATTGCAGACGAGGTTCAGCATGATCTGCCGGAGTTGGTTCGTATCGATAAAAACACGAACCGGCGCGGCGATATCAACAAGAAGCTGGATGTTGTGCGTGTTGATCCCCGGTTCAACGACGGCGGCAAACTCGCGGAGCCAGGTGGAAAGCTCCACCTCGTAGAGCGTGGGCTTGGCCGGATGCGCATAACCGAGCACGTCGCGGACAATGCGTTCCAGGCGGCCAACCTCCATGGTGATGGCCTGCACGTCTTCCCGGCCGCTGCTGGTGCTTAGCGTGGAACTCAAGGTATGCAGCCGGGCCTTGATCGCGGTGAGCGGATTTCTGATCTCGTGGGCGACCCCGGCGGCGAGCGTCCCCAGCGCAGCGAGTTTTTCCCGCTTCACGAAGAGTGATTTGCTATCGACCAGTTGCTCACGGAGTGGCCGCACGACGTCGTGATACATCAACACCACCACTCCCCCGATGGCCGCCACCAACAGCGCAAGGCAAACAAAAACAAGGTTGCGCATCCAAAAGATCGAGCCGAGCGAAGCCTGAAACAGGCCTTGCAGCTTTCTATCATGGATGGCCGCAAAGTCGTCTGCGATGTTTTCCAGGCGGTCCGCCCCATCGTCGCATTTGGTGACCGTACCATCTGCAATGGGTATCCTGAATCCATCTGTGCTCAAGGCCAGTTGGTCCAGCATTTCAAAATACGCGCGCATCTCGCCGCCCAATCTCGCCAGAACCTGCCTTTCTTCATCGCTCTCCACCACCGCCAACCGCATCGCCAGCCATTCGTTCAATTCCTGGCGGTGCTGGTGGATGAGGAGGCTGGTGGCCTTGGCCGAAGCCGGGGCGATGCGGAGCAAGGTATTTTGCATATCGTTCACGCTCTTGCGATACTGCCGAGCCAGCATGGTGGCTTCGATTTCCACCTTTTCATGCTGCCGCAGCACATTGCTCGTGATGAGCATGGCGAGCGAAAGGCAGGCTATGACGGAAAACACCAGCAACACCCCCAGCACGCCGATCCTAAGAAAAACGGCATGGGTGCGGGCGTGCTCTAACAGCCCATAATGCAGTGGCTGGCTTTGCGTCATACAGCATCCGGGCGCCACGCTTCCAAAAGTCGGGACTGCGTTCGATGGAGTATTTTTTGCATGGCAGATTTCTTCAGTTACGAAGTGCGATGGTGCCAGCGAGGTTGGCCTTTCTTTTTCGCTCCCAGTATACGCCGCGCCGGTCGGGCACACTGGGCATTATTTGCTCTTCCCCGATCAATTCTTGGCCATCAGCCGTGCACATATAAGTTCGCTTTGGGGTGTTAACCGCCTCCGGTTCCTTTGTTTCCGAATGATCCGCCCCATGTCTACTCTTGTCGACATTATCCATTGGCGGCTTTTTGCAGGTTGACGGGGGGATCCTGCCGGCCGTTCAAGTGATGGTTGAGGCTGGCTTGCGGAGTCGCCCGTGGAACAAGGCGTTGAATTTCGGCTTGAAATTGGGCCAAATTGAATGGCTTGTGCAAAAAGCCGGAAGCCCAGCACTCGATCCCCGGCCGCCTGCCCAAGGATTCCCCTGACATAATCACGACTGGTATATCCGGATATTCCTTATGGCAGAATGCCAGCAACTCCCAGCCATCGCAAACCGGCATCTCAAGGTCGGTGATGATCAACACCACATGCTCTGACAGCAGGAGTAATTTGGCGATCATCCCATCCTCCGCTTCGAGCGCCCAATATCCGCTGTCGTGCAGCAACCAATTTACGGTTTCGCGGATTTGTCTCGAATCATCCACCACCAGCACTTTCGGAAAGAGTTTCTCTTTAACGGGCTGAATCGGAACGGCGCCTGGATTGAGACTTTCATTTCGCAAGTTCATGGCTTTGCACCTGCTGCTTCCGTGCCCTTCCCTAAAACCAATCCTTCCTTATATCATGCAACATCTTGTGACATTTTAAGAAAATCGTCCGGGGCCAAGATTGCTCAATCGATTGCCACTGACCGATAATCGGCTGACCACCATTCAAGGCCACATCCCTGCCGTTCCTTGTCTTTTCGTCCTGGCAATCCTGATTTCTTACAGCGCCATCTGGGGCAGCAAACGCGAAGCGAATACTTCCCGGCTTATCCCCATCATGGAGCAGAGAACATCCACGGCCCGGTAGGAATTCTGGCCCGGCCGGAGAAAGCGCTCGAGAATGGCGATATCTTCGCCAGCGGTAACAATCGCCGGCTCTTGGTGGGTTGCACCGGTCGCCTGCCCCAGCCCGATGGTTGCAAGCAGCCCGTTGCAAAGGCATTTTCTCCCCGTGGTGTCCACGGCATTGCCGCCTTTGCTGACATAGGCATCCTCGGATTCCGCCGCGCAACGATAGCCGACGCTGCCATCGGTTTTTTCGTAGGCTTGCCGCAGATAACCCAAATCACAGCCTCGCACGCGTTGCTGATGGACGGTGGCATCGGAAACCGTGCCGGCCAGATCGACGACCTTGAACGGAAGCCCGGTTGGCGACGCCCGGGGATCGGTCAGTATTTCGATGATGCCGAGCCGGCTTTTGCGGATGACCTCCTGCTTCAAGTCGTCCCGCAGCCCGGACTCCTCGCAAAAGGCAAAGGCGGTCCCAATCTGCACGCCCGTCGCGCCGGCGGCCACCGCCTCGCGAAGTTTGTCCGGGGTGGAATAGGAACCGGCCAGCCAAAACGGCAGCCCAAGATTGCGAATGGTTTCCAGGTTCGGTGCGTCGCGCGGCCCGTAAACCGGCTCGCCATGGTCGTTCAACACCATGCCGCCGCGCGGCGGCGCGTTGTGCCCGCCGGCCGACAAACCTTCGACAACAAATCCATCCACGCGTCCGTTTGATTTGCGCACCAGCGTCATCGCCAGGGTCGCCGACGAGACGATCGCCAGAAAAGCCGGCCGCCGCAGGGACGGCCTTGGTTCGGCAAAAAACTCCGTCGGATCAAAATTGGTGGTGTGCACTTTTCCCTCCGTCGCGCCCCCGACGTCCAGCTTCAGCTCCACCTTTTGCCAGACTGCGAGCTGGTCGAGAATGCCGGGAATTGTGCGGGGGATGCCCGCGCCCATGAGCACGTAATCGACGTTGGCCAGCATCGCCCCAAACAGCGAGGCGAGCGTCGGCAGCTGGATTTTTTCCAGCAGGTTGAGGCCGACGAGCCCGCCGTGGCCTTCCTTGGCCAGAAAAATCTCGACGAAGCTGGCGGCCACGGTGAGCTCGACCAGGTCGGGCGAGGGAGTCGGCGAATAAACCGGCGCCAGGCGATACCGCTGCCAGGGTTCTTTTCCGCCCGGAATAAAATAGCCCTTCAGGATTTTTTTTGCCGCATCCGGCCGCGGATAATGCGCGAGCGCATGCCGCATGCGCCCGTCTTTATCGCCCAACTGCAGCCGACGAACCAAAATCGTATTCAGCGCGGTTCCCGATACCACCCCGAGGCATCCGCATTTTGAGACGGCGCGAGCCAGCTTCCAATTGGATACGCCGGCGCCCATTCCCCCTTGAATGATCGTGGGAAGCGGGCGTTTTTTAGTGTCGTTTTGCTGCATAAATTAAAACGACTCTACGCATGGCCGCTTTGGTTGAGATTGAATCCCTTCCCGCTGTGAGCTGCAAGGTAACATCAAGCTCGAAGTTATTACCCAGCCCATCTTATCTGCTGAATAAGTTTTAGACTCTATCCGATCAAAGCTGATAGAAATTGGTTCCTTAAACTTGGGCCATCGCCCATCTTGGCGCCACGCCATGTCCCACCCGGTTGACCAATTTACTACCTGGCTCGAGGAAGCCACCCGCAGCGGCGAACCTGACCCGACCGCGATGGCGCTCGCCACCACCGATGCCGAGGGCAGTCCTGCCGTGCGGATGGTGCTCCTCAAGCACGCCGATACCCGCGGTTTCGTTTTTTATACGAACCTGGAGAGCCCCAAGGCCGATGATCTCGGGGCCCATCCGAAAGCGGCGCTGTGCTTTTACTGGAACCGGCTCGGTCGCCAGGTGCGCGTCAGCGGGCAGACCGAGCGCGTAGCGGACGCCGAGGCCGATGCCTACTTCGCGACCCGGCCGCGCCTCAGCCAGCTCGGCGCGTGGGCTTCGAAACAGTCCGAGCCGATGCAAGGTTACTTTGACCTCGAGAAAGCCTGCGCGGGATATGCGTTGCGCTATCCAATCGGCGCGGTGCCGCGGCCGCCGTTTTGGTCCGGCTATCGCGTCGTGCCCGACCGCATCGAGTTCTGGCAGCAAAAACCCTTCCGCCGGCACGAACGAAAACTTCACCTGCTCAAGGACGGTCAGTGGAACGAACAGTGGCTGTATCCGTAGGCCCCGGCATTTTTTTGCCCCCGAAAAATGGGGCAGCCGTTTTTCTTTAGCAGGCTGGAGGACGAAGTCGGACCGCCTGCTCGTGCAATTTTTCGGCCAGGCCCTCGCGCAGGATCGCGAGCGCGTGTTCGCGCGCCAGCCGGAGCCGGTGAGCCTCAGCCAGCGCCACCTCCTGGAAGCGCACGGTATCGCCCGGCCGCAATTGCGCCAGCAGCGGCAGATCGACGGAAATCGCATGCGCGATTTTGGGATAGCCGCCCAGCGTCTGGGCATCAGCCATGAGCACAATGGGCTGGCCGTTGGGAGGCACCTGGATGGTGCCGGGCGCAACCGGCGACGAAACCAGCTCGCCCGCACGGGTGCGCCGCTCCAGTTGCGGGCCGGCGAGCCGCAGCCCCATGCGGTCCGAATGCGCTTCGACCGCAAAAAGATGCTGGAAAAATTCGCCGGAGAATTCCCCCGCCTCCGTGCCGCGCACGACGCGCACGATGGGCGAGCGCGAGTAGGCAGGCCGGATTTCCGGCGCGATAAAATGGTGGAGGGCCGCATCCGGCCGCATCGAGTGCGCCTCGAGCACGCCGCGCTTCACCTTTAAAACATCACCGGTGCGGAGCGCCCTGCCCTCGTGCCCGCCGAAGCCACCGCGCAAGTCCGTGCCGCAGCCACCGAGCACGCGCGGCACGTCGAGGCCGCCCGCCACCGCGAGGTAGCCCCGGCAGCCCGCGCGGCATTTTTCCAGCGAAATCTCCCCGCCGGCACACACCCGCACGAGCCGCCAGTCCGGCAGGTCGCCAAATCCGCCACCGCAGAGCGCAATGAGCGCGTTGCCGGAAAATTTCAGCCGCGGGCCGGTCAGCGCGAACTCGAGCGCGGCGGCATCCCCGGCATTGCCGACGAGCAGGTTGGCCACGTGCAGGGCGAAGGCATCCATCGCGCCACCCGCCGTCACGCCGTGCCGGCGGTGGCCGGGCCGGCCGAGATCCTGCACCGTCGTGAGCGGACCGGGATTTATGATTTGGATTTCAAGCATGAGTTCATTGGCAGCATAGCGACAAATCCATTTTGATGCGGTCTTCAGTGTCGCCCTGGATCCTTCACTTCGTTCAGGATGACTTTTGAAAAAGGGCGGCGAATTCCTCCGGAGAAATCGGCTGGAACCGCACGCGGTCGCCCGGCTGCAACCAAGCGGGCTCTCGTTCATTTTCCGGGCGAAAAAGGCTCAACGGCGTGCGGCCGATAAGCTGCCAGCCGCCCGGTGTGGCGACCGGATACACGCCCGTTTGCGCTCCACCGATGCCGACCGAGCCGGCCGGCACGCGTGTGCGAGGGGTGGCGCGGCGCGGCGCATGCAATTTTTCCGGCAAACCGGCAAGATATGGAAAGCCCGGCGCAAACCCGACCGCATGCACCCGATACCTCGCACCGCTGTGCAGCGCGACGGTCGCGCGCTCGTCGAGACCCGCGTGGGCGGCGACTTCGGCCAGATCCGGCCCATATTCTCCGCCGTAGCAAACGGGAATGACCATCTCCCGCGCAGGGGATTTGTCTCCCCGGGGAAGTGTTCTCGGCACACGCGCAACGAGCTCGTTCCGCAGCGCGTCCAGGCTCTCGATTTTTGCCGGGTCATAGAACACCGCGACGGTGGTAGACGCCGGCACAACCTCGATCATGCCGGGCAAAGGATTTTTCCCGAGCTCGCGCACCAGGGCCTGCACATGGAGGAGCGCGTCATCACCGATTTTTTCCGCCACTTCGACCACGAGCGCGCCATCGCCGAGCGGGGTGATTTTCATCACCTGCTTTTTCGTATAGACACGCGAAATGAGCAAATCGATTCGTAACCAGCCGCGACCCAAGCAATTTTCTCCGCGGATTACACGGATAAGCGCGGATAACAACTTTCATCCGTGTCCATCCGCGCTATCCGCGGAAAAACACACCCTTTGCCTCTATTCCATGACTTGATCAGCGGAATTGAAAAGATCTCCTTATTTGACAAGGCGGATCGTCCAGAAGTCCGAGGCAAGGTTGGGATCGGTCAGATACGCGTAAGGCAGGGTGAAGTAGCCTTGCTGGCCCCAAGTCGGACCCCACGAGTTGCGCACGATGAATTGCTGCGCGGTGTCGTCGTAACCCACCGCCATCACGGCGTGGCCACCGAGTGATTTTTCGCCCGATGCCGGCATGGGCGCATGGCCGGTCTTTGCGACGGCCGGCGACTCGAAGCTCTCATAAACCGTAAACCCGAACACAAAGGGATAACCCGAGGCGAGGCAGCCTTTTAACTGGCCGGGGCTTTGCACGACGCGTTGATAGGAGATGGCCTGGTTTTGCTTCGCATCCTTGAAAGCCTGGGCGGGCGGCTTGGTGGCAAACTCGGTGATGACATAAGGCCACTCGGTTTCGGGACAGACGCCCAGGCTGGCGATGCTCTTGATGCCATCGCGGATCTGGGCCCCGGAGTCGGAATTGACCGTGCCCTCGATGACGCGCTCGTTGTAGTAAATGAAAAGGCGCGACGGCACGAAGACATTGGGCAGGCCCTGCTTCATCTGCTCAAACTCGTGCGCGGCACCGATGGAGTTGGCCGTGCAACTGCCAAGCTGGCCCTGGTCGTAAACCGGCGGGCACTGCGGGCGCAGGTCGACTTTGGCCGGGAGTGCGGCGGCGACGGCCATCGGCGCGGCGTAGGTGAAGTCGCGATGGTCGGGCAGATCGGGAACCCAACCGTAACGTTTGATTTTGTGATTCATACGCGTGGAAACTGGTCAGTTGAGTGGGAGTGACGCGAAAGCACAAAAGACAATGATTTGCGAAAGGCTTGTCAATGCGACTTTCTCCACCTAGCCGATTTGTCATTCTCTTCTGCCAACGGGCGCGACCACCGGGCCCGCTGAGGCCTTCGCAAGCCATTTTTACAGAAGGTCGCAAAGGAAACGAAGAGACTGGCATCGGGCTCGTACCAAATTTCCAAGCAAGCTCTGTTTTTGCCTTTGATGGAGAAAATTCAACGGCTCTTCGCGATCTTCTGTTCAAAAATAATCCATCACAGTGCCAGGAGAACAGATCGTCTTTCACCCTTCGCCAGGCGCGAGGCCGCGCTCGGTTTTCTGGGCAAAGGCCAGCATGTGCATGAACTCCGCGCTGCTGGCCTGCGGGTGTTCGCGCAGCTTGGAGAGTGCCTGCGAACGGTTGAGCCCATCCCGATAGAGGATGCGGAAGATTTGTTTAACCCGGTCGAGTTGCTCGGGCGTGAAGCCATTGCGCTCGAGACCGACCTTGTTGATCATGCGCACCACCACCGGAGCGCCGTCGCCCATGAAATACGGCGGCATGTCGTGCCGCAGCTTGGCCCCCGCCGCCAGCATCGAGTACGCACCCACGCAAGCGAACTGGTGGATGCCCGCATAGGCGCCGAACACGGCAAAGTCCTCGACCGTGACATGGCCGGCGAGTCCCGTGTAATTGCTCATGACAATGTTGCTGCCGAGCACGCAGTCGTGGGCGATGTGGCAATAGGCCAGGAATACATTGTTCGAGCCGACCACGGTCATCGCGTTCTCTTCCGTGCCGGAGTGGACCGTGACGTATTCGCGAAATTGGTTGCCGTCGCCGATGCGCAAGCCGGGATTGCCGCCCTTGAACTTCAGGTCCTGCGTCTTGCCGCCGAGGCACGAGTAGGCAAACACCTCGCAATTCTTCCCGAGGACGGTGTTGCCCTCGACACTCGCGTGGTGGTGCAGGCGCGTGCCGTCGCCGATGACCACGTGGCCGCCGACATAGGCAAAGGGACCGATCTCAACATCTGAGCCGAGCTCGGCCGTTGGCTCGACTACAGCCGAAGGATGAATTTTGGCGGACATGACTTGAAAAAATCTGAAATAATTCCCCTAAAATCAATGCTGTGTTCCAGACTGATTTTGTGGGCGGGGTGCCCTCACCCCGCTGAGCAAACCAGAGATTGCCCGCTGGGCTCGGAATGACATAAAATAATCCGCGCTCATCCGTGTTATCCGCGGTTAGTTTTATGATCGTTCCTTACGATTCGACTTCGGCGTTATCGAGGATGGCGAACATCAGTTCGGCCGAGGAAACAACCTGGCCGGCCACGCTGCACGTGCCTTCGGCGCAGGCGATTTTGTCGCCGCGGATCTTGGTGAGCTTGATGTTGACCACGATCTGGTCACCCGGGCGGACGGCTTTGCGGAACTTCACTTTTTCGCAGCTCATCAGGAGCGCGGTTTTGCCTTCGCTGGAGCCGCGGCGGAGCATGAGGATGCCTGCGCCCTGGGCGAGCGCCTCGAGTTGCATCACGCCCGGCATGACGGGATTGCCCGGATAGTGACCCTGAAAGTACGGCTCGTTGATGGTGACGTTCTTGATCGCGACGATTTCATCCTGGCCGATGAATTCGACGACGCGGTCGATCATCACAAACGGATAGCGGTGCGGCAGCGTGTCGAGCACCCGGCGGATATCGAGTGACGTTTCGTGCTCAAGCACCTTGGCGGGGCCGGCCTTGTCCTTTTTTTTCCCCGCGCCCTTTTTATTGAGTTTCTCGTAAAGGGCCTTGGTCAGCTCGGCGTTGATGGCATGGCCCGGGCGCGTGGCGATGATGTGCGCCTTGATGGGCTGGCCGAGGAGCGTGAGATCGCCGACGATATCGAGGATCTTGTGGCGCACGAACTCGTCTTTGAAGCGCAGCGGCTCCTTCGACATGATTTTGTCGCCCTTGATGACGATGGCGCAGTCGAGCGATCCGCCGCGGATTTTGCCGAGTTTGATCAACTCCTCAATGTCCTCGTAAATCGTGAAGGTGCGCGCCGCGGCGATCTGCGTCATGTAAACATCGGGGTCGACCGTCAGCGAAAGATGCTGGGTGTGGATGCCGCGGTCGTCGGCGGAGGTGCAGGTGATTTTGAATTCATTCGACGGCAGCGCGATGACGGAGCGGTTGCCCTGCGCAACGGAGACGGCCTCATCGAGGACGAAGTACGCCCGGTCCTTCTCCTGTTCGACCGGCTCGCCCTGGAGGATGAGGTTGACGAAGGGCTTGGCCGAACCGTCCATCGCGGGCGGCTCGTTGGCGTTCATGTCGATGAGGACGTTGTCGATGCCGCAGCCGGTGAGCGCGCTGAGCACATGCTCGACCGTGTGGATTTTCGCGTGGCCCTGCTCCAGCGTGGTGTTGCGCACCAAGTCGCCGACGAGGTCGATGCGCGCCCGCAGCTCGGGCGAACCGTGCAAATCGACGCGGCGAAAGACAATGCCGTGGCCAACGGGCGCGGGCTTGAGGGTGAGGCGCACGGCCTCGCCCGTGTGCAGCGCCTGGCCTTCAATGGACACTTCGCGGGCAAGAGTGCGTTGTTTCATGGATGCTGGGCAGTGTCAGGAACGCGTCTCAAATGACAAGCCCGGAGACGCGCGCTTCGCGAACGCCCAACTTCGAACATCGAACGTCCAACTTCGAAGCATGACCAGCTATGTAGCCACGTGTGGCTCAGAACTTAATATCCGCCGACACCCCCAGCCCGCCGTCGTATTCCTGGTAGTCGGGGGTCAAGCGATCCGATGATTTTTTGGCGTTGTAGTTGAAAAAAGTGCGGACGCTTGCGGTCTTGTTGAAATAATAGGCCAGGGTGAGGCCGCCGGTCTGCAAGTAATCGCTTCGGGACGAAGTCTGCAGGGTGTCCTTCCGATAATAGGTATACTGAAAGCGATAATAAGGCTGGGCAATCAAATGGCTCGAGAGTTGCCAGGCGACGGCAAGGTTTACGGTGTCATCGAAGCGGTCGTTGATGGTAGTCGAGCTGGCAAAGAACGGGACCGGGGGCACATGGGTGAAGTGATAGGCTACCTGGTCAGCCAAGATGACGATGAGGTTGTCCCGGATGGTGAAAAGGCGCTGCACGCCGAGGTTGGGCAAATACTCGCGATAGGACTCCTCGTAGTTCGGCTTCAGCAGCCGGGTGTAACTGGCCCCGCCGAAGACCTGCCAATCGGTGCCCAGGTTGTATTTGCCGTTGAGGAAGCCGGTCTGCGCATTGAAGCTGAACGGGGCCAGGCTCTTGCGGCCATAGTTGTACCATTGGCTGGCAAGGCCCGCGCTGGGGGCAAACGAGCCCGGGCCCAGTGCGTAGGGGCCCGGTGAATACGAAATCTGGGCGGTGTTCACAAACACCCCGCTGCCCGTCTTCGGGTTGGAGGAAAACGTGGCGTTGTTGGTATAAAAGAACTGACTGTCGAGATAGAGCTCCCAGGGCGTCGGCCGCGGGGCAACCCTGAGAATGCGCTGTGGGCCGACGTCGGAGTTTTCACCGGGATACAATTCCGGCGCATTGGTTCCGGGAACCAGCGACGGCAGGGAGCTTTGCTGCTGCGCCTGCTGGGTATTCTGCATTTGCTGCACCGCCGCGGGCTGCGCCCGCAGAAAAACGACAGGCAAACCGGTTAAAATCAGCGTGAGGACGGCGAGGACTCCCTTGTTTTTCATGAATTAAATTTTTTGTATGAGCCGATCGTCTATATGGATCGATCGATTAGTAGGGCCCCGCGGTGATTTGGATCGGAGCAGGAAAAGTACTCGGGGCATAATTGCCTCCTTGGGCGGTGGGAACAAAGTTTTGCGCCGGGCTCCCCCCGTAAGTGACACCTGTGATAAAATTTACCTCGCCGGGCACGGAAACCGCGCCGGTGTTGGGATTCAGCGCCAACTGGGCGATATGGCTCGCCAGATTCACCGCGCTGCCGTTGGCAAAAGCGACATTGGCGAGATTGATGGTGTGGGCCGTCATGTTGACCGTGGAAAACGAACTGAAGTCGACATTAGGATGCCCACCCACGCCACTTCCTGTTACCGTCAGGCTGCCTCCACTGGCGCCCGCAGCCGTGAGGTTGGCTGTGCCGCTGCCACCTCCATTGAGAGTCAGTGTCCCTCCGGTGCCATCCAGCAAAATGCCGTCGCCCGAGTTTAACGTCAGATCGGCCGTCGTGATGGATGCATTCTTCACCGTGATCAAACCGGAAGCTGAGTCCATGAAAACCGATCCGGTAGCCGGATCGGCATTGATCGTCGCACCGTTCACCGTGAGATCACCTCCGGATTGCAAAATCACATTTGAAGAGGGCCCCGCATTTAAAGTAGAATTGCCCGTCACCGAAATCGTGTCGCTAGAGGTCGTGTCCGCTAATATTTCCAAAAAACCTCCAGAGGTGACGGTGGAAGCGCCCGTGATCGAGACGCCTGTGTCGCTTGAGATCTTAACCAGGCTCGCCGCGGAGATCGTGGTGCCACCCGTGATGGTGACCGTGCCACCCGTGGCGGAAATGGTCACATCGCCGCTGCTCGTATCACCAAAAGTTAGACCTTGGGTTGCACTAATGGTCGAGCCCGAGAGGTTAATGCCGCCGCCGTCGATGATGCTCAGGTTGCCGAAAGTAGCCGCAAAGGTCGAGCCGCTGTCATTGACGCCCGTCGTGCCGTTTATGACCACAAAACTGCCCTTGACCGTGCTTCCACTGAACGAAAGCGTCGCCGGCGAAAAAATGTTAACTTCACCGTAGGATTTGTTGTTAACCGAATTTTTGACGTTATCCAGAATCGTGACATTGCTCAGCGTCGTCGCCGCTTGCGGCTCCAGGTTAAAAAGGCCGACATCCGCCTCCACGGTTGCCCCGGAAGCGAACGAAAACTGGTTGGCATAGAGATCGAGCGTGGCGGTGGACGCGAAGCCGGTAAAATTCACCGAGCCACTGATGGTCAATGTGCTTGGTGCAACGAAAGCGAACTCGGCCTGATTGGCATAAGGGCTCAGGTCAATGGTCGGGGTGTTGATGGTGATATTGGGCGTGCTGCTGGGTGCGAGGAATCCCTCGGGGAACGTACTGGTTCCTGCAGAAATGGACGATTTAACGTATTGGGCATCCAGCGTGGGAGAACTAATCACCACGGCGGTGGGCGCGCCGCCGGCTGTTCCGCCACCGCCAGTTGTCGTGCGGCCGGTCGTTTGATTTGTCTGATTTTCGTCGCTGGATTGGTTGCCCTCGATGGTATTGGGGTCAACCACCTGCACGGTGGTGCGCGTGGCGTAATCGCCCACGAGCAAGCCGATGTCCTCGGCCCCGCCGGATTGAATTAACTTAACCTGGTTGGCGATCTCCTGGAGAATCAGTGGCCACGATGGCAATGGTTGATCGAACCCCTGAACCAACAGGCTTTTGCTCGTCAGGTCATCCAAACTGATGGTGATGATGGGGGACGGGTTCCCGCCAGGCAGGATGAACGTCATCTGTCCGGGACTCAATTCCTGCCGGACACCATTGGGATATTGAATCGCGACATGGCCTTCGAGATCGATCACTTTGAATCCGCCGTCGGGCGTGGTCGTGACAATGATCGTTGTGCCAAGGACGGATGCCGTGGCCGAGCCGGTGCGAATGGTACCGCCGCCCTTCCCTTTCGGCGAATGAAACAGCAGGCTGCCCTGCTGCAAATCGATGGTCCGGTTGGCGGGATCGAAGGAAAAAACCGTGTTCGCGCCCACGCGGGTGATGGTCTTGTCGTCGGCCACCAGCTCCGCGCGCGAGGCAACGCCGGTACGGACGAGATCCGGCAGGTTGAAAACGGCGTTTACCACGGCGGGCTTTTCCAAGTTGTTCGCACTGGAGATGACCCGGACATCATTGACCACCTGCGTAAATTTAGACTGTTTCAAGTCAGCCGCATGGCTGGTGGAGACAGCCACGAGACATCCGAGGCACGACGAAACGGCAAAAAGTTTTTTCATAAATTCCGGAGATTTTGATGTTCGGTTAAATCGCCACCAGCTCCCAAGCAAAATTGCGCTCATGGGTTGTTGCGTACCAAATAATCCAAGGCAAATCCAGCCGATACTCATTTCTCTGAGAGCGCATGGGAACCGTCCCAATTTTCCGATGGCGGCTGTTTAATATAACCCGCACAACGCGCGACATACATGGTGCAAAGATAATCCCCGCCGCCGATTTCGTTCTGCACGGCTTCAAAGCGGGTGATGGCCTCGGCGAATTGCCGGCCGCGGTAAAGTTTGATCGCGTCATGGTACGTCGCCAGCCAAGCCGGCGGTGGTTGCGAGCGGTCGCTCAGCACGCCAAACACCTCCACCGGCTTGGTCTTGCCCTTGAAGGTCAGTAAATCCACCGCGCGATACACAAACTGGTCGCGGGTCAACTTCTCCGCCTCTTCGCCGATGAGGATGTCCATGTGAAACTGCTTGGTCGCGCTTTCCAGCCGCGCCGCCAGGTTCACCCCGTCGCCCAGCACGGTAAGCTCCATGCGTTGCGGACTCCCAATGTTGCCAAAGATGACCTCCCCGTGGTTGACGCCAATGCCGATGGCCAGTCTCGCCCGGTCGGGATTGTCTTGCCAATGGTCGTTCAATTTCGCCAGTGCCGGGCGCATTTGCAGGGCGGCGTTCACCGCCCGCCGCGCATCCACTCCGATCCCGTCGCTGTGCGTGTCACCCCATGCCGCCATGATGGCGTCGCCGATGAATTTTTGCAGCGTGCCCTCTTCCTTCAAAACAATCCCGACCATGTCCGCAAAATATTCGTTGAGTTGGGCCACCAGTTTTCCCGCATCGGAACTTTCCGTCATGGTCGTGAACCCGCGGATATCGGAAAACAAAATGGTGACTGGCTGCTTGCGCCCGCTCAACGCTTCCTCGAAGGATCGCTTGTCATCCAAAATCACCTGGGCGACGTTTTTGGAAACGTAACGATCCAATACATTACGGTAGCGCCGACGCTCGATTTGCTCGAGGGCAAACTGGAAAACAACGCCGAAGGATCCCGTGGTAACGAGGCAAAACAAGGGCGGCATCATCGGAAAGACGCAATGCCCCCGGGTGAAGGTGATCTGGCACGCCACCAGAAAAATGACCGCTGTTCCGGCCAGCAAAAACGCTTTGATCAGCGCGTGGTGAATCCATAAACAAATGGCCAGCGTCACTCCAAGCATCAACAAGGTGAGCGCAACGTCGAAGATCGGCGAAGGCTCGCCCAGCGAGCTGTTCTCCAAAAGCGTGGCCATCATATTCGCCTGAATTTCCGGGCCGGGCATGTCGCCAAGTGGCGTGGGATGCACGTCCTGGAAAATTGCCGCCATGGGACCGATGATGACGATTTTGTCGCGGAAAATACTGCCGCCTTTAAAAGGCGGTGCCTGCCACAATTTTTCCACGAACATTTTTTCCAGCGGCAGTGCGTCGTAAGTGCGCTTAGGCCCACGAAAGTCGATGAAGTTGCTGTGATCGTACGGTGGAGTGCGGACCTGGCCGGCGAATTTTTCCACCGCCAGCGCGCTCATGTGGATGAGATCGTCGGGATACTTGTCGGCGAACTTTTGCAATTGAGGCGTTTCGCGCTCGATGGAAGTACGATATATGCCACGGCGTATGACGTCGTCGGGATCAGGCCAAATATTGACGATCCCAACGATATGGTTGGTGCCCGGCAGCAAAAGCTGCGCATTAGGCAGGGTGTGCTTAGAAAGTCTTTCGCCATTCACGTTCTCAAAGGAAAACTGCGAGCCGATCACGACATGGCTTTGGTATTTTTTCAGAGCCTGGGCAAAAACGCCGTCGCCCTCGGTTTGGGCGGCAAAAACAAAATCGAACACCACCACCTTGGCGCCGGAGGCCATGAGCTTTTCCAGCACGGCCGCATAAACGCGGCGATCCCACGGCCACGGCTGATTCATTAATTGCAAGGTCGGAGAAACGGCAATCTCCTCCGGAGCCAGTTCGTCCATGGAAAGACTGCTGTTATCAATGCCCACCAACATGATGTCAGGATGCGCAACCTTTCCCTGGCGGCCAAGATAACGGCCATCAATCAAGACTCCTTGATAGGTTTGCCAAGTATCGGAATCTGTCAGCCTTGGCCACAGCGTCAGCCCAAAAGCCAAAAGTCCCACCGCGATGACGATCGCTTTCGCACGCTGAGTCAGAAACTTGACCATGGTGTTTAGCAGGCTGTTGAAAAACTATGCTGGCCGACGCAACACATGATTTGAGCCGCGAGCAAGGCTTGAGCTGCCGGTGCAATGCTCGGAGAGCCTTGCCCGGCAGCTCTAACGCAGCTCCCGGCCCAAAGCGATGTTGCCCTCCGGGTTGCGCCATAAAGGGCTTCCGCGGCGTTAGCTCGGAAGGGGATAGCCTCTCCGAGGATACCCACCTTCCGAGCCGCCTTGCGGGTAGCCCTTTCTGATCGCAACGGCGGCTCAGCAGAGTTTTTCAACAGCCTGCGAAGGATGCCAACCGGGGCCGGTCGCAGCAATACCGTAATCTTCTGGTTGGTAGTTGGTAGTTGGTAGTTGGTAGTTGGTAGTTGGAAACTTGTGGTCGGTTATTCGCCATTCCTCATTCGGGTTTCCGATTTGGCCATCGCTCGGCCTTGACATGCCGCGGTCGGGTCGCTTATTCAGCTAACTTTTCCGCAACTCGAAAACCTCTTCGTCAATCACCGTCATGGCCGCCGCAAACGACATCCGCAAAGGGCAAGTCATCAAGTTCAACAACGAACCCCACCTCGTCATGGAGACGCAGCACCGCACACCGGGCAACCTGCGCGCCTTCGTCCAGGCCAAGATGCGCAACCTCAAAAACGGCCGTTCGATGGACCAGCGCTTCAACTCCACCGAGTCGCTCGAAGTGCTCTCGACCGACCGCAAGACCCTCGAGTTCAGCTACGCCGATCGCGATGCCTTCGCTTTCATCGACCCGAAAACCTTCGAACAGGTCGAGCTCAGCGCGGTGCTCGTCGGCGACGCCAAAAACTACCTCGTGGCCAACGGCAAGGTTGAGGTGCTCTTCGTGGACGACAAGCCGCTGACCATCGACCTGCCCTCGGCGGTCGAGCTCAAGATCGTGGAATCTTCCGACGGCATCCGCGGCGACACCGCGAGCAACGTCCAGAAACCCGCCAAGCTCGAAACCGGCCTGGTCGTCCAGGTGCCGCTCTTTGTAAAAGAGGGCGAAACAGTGCGAATCAGCACGGCCGACGGTTCCTATCTGAGCCGGGCGTAAGGCAAAGCGGCATTCTTCTGCCGTAAACGATCCCATTCAATGCGACCCGCGGCCTACGCCGCGGGTTTTTTTGCGGTCGCGTCAAACGACCCGATTTTTAGGTAGTGTACCAGTTTGCAAAATGGTAGGTCGGGCTTTACGCCCGACACGTCGGGGATAAACCCCGACCTACAATCGTTTGCGGCAAACTGAGACACTACCGATTTTTCACTTTCTTGAATCCAAACGGCCGGCTGACGACACTCACCTCATGAAACCCAGCTCAAAATCATGAATACCGACTCACAAATCACCCAAGTTCCACCCATCCCGCCAATGCCACGCCTTTCTTTCGGAACCACGCTCGTAGCCCTAGCGCCGTTTGTGATGATAATTAGCATGGTCGCAATCGTTGCCTACTTTCGACACCAACGTCGTCGCCTCTGGCACGAGACGATGCGCCTCGCCCTTGAAAAGGGCCAGCCCCTGCCGGCCAATTTGGTTGAAACTCCACGGCGGGAGCGGGAAGGCCAATCCAATGTTCGCCCTGGACTGGTTTTAATTGGGATTGGCCTGGCGTTTTTTTTAGCCCTTGGCGGCCACGCACGTTATTTCAGCACGGTTCCCGCTTTTATTGGCATCGCCTTGCTCCTAACCGCGTTCATTGAAAAAGGTTCAACGAAAAAGTCCCCTGACGCCGATAAACCATCGCCGCGTTTGTGACCCCTCCTGATTCCGAGCTAATCGCCCGCGTGCTCGTGTCCGACGACCGCGCAGCTTTCGGCGAACTGGTGCTTCGGCATCAGTCGGCCGTGCGCCGTTTTTTGCGCCATCTCGCATCCGGCGATGCGGCACTGGCCGACGACCTCGCACAGGAGACGTTCATCCAAGCCTACCGCGGCCTGTCGCGTTTCCGCGGCGACGCCAGTTTCAGCACCTGGTTGTTCGGCATCGCGCACAATCACTGGCGCAATGCGCGCCGCCAGCAACGCGGACATGCTCCACTGACGGAACACGAGGCGGGAAAAGAAACCATTCCTTCGCCAACGCACGCGGCCGACCTGCGGCACGATCTCGCCGTGGCGCTTCGACAGCTCTTGCCAGACGAACAAACGGCACTGCACTTGTCTTATCAACAAGGTCTGTCACATTCTGAAATAGCCAACGTGCTCGGCTGGCCGCTCGGAACCGTCAAGACCCACCTCGCCCGCAGCAAAGAAAAACTCCGCCAACTCCTTGCCGCATGGAACCCGCAGACATGACACCTCTTTCATCCGAAGATGCCCGGCTGGAAAAATTCCTCAGCCAGGATCTGGATGCACCTTTGCCTGACGCCGGCTTTTCGGCCCGCATACTCGAGGCACTGCCGCCGCAAAGAAATCGAGCGATCCCGTGGGCACGGATCATGGCGTTGACCACCGGAGCATTGGCCGGACTCGCTGTTGCCCTGTGGCAGGGTGCCCGCTGGTCCGATCTCATGTCCATCGCCGCCCAGTTGGAACAAGTGACCTTCCAGATTTCCGCCCAGCTTACCGACGCGGGATTCATTTTGGCTTTGGCGATCATCGCAGGTTTGTTCGCCACCGGATTTTTCTCCGACGAGCCAGCAGAGACGTGTCCATAAAAAAGCCGACCGGAATCCGGTCGGCTTGAAGTTTTTGTGGGCTTGGCGCCTTCGCGTTAAATAAGAATCCTTAAGCCACGCGCTCGACGATGAGCGGCGGGGGCGTGGGACGCTTGGGCGCGAGGCGGTAGGCGTTCTTGAAATGTTCGAGCGCATGCTCGAGCTTCGACTCGTCGTTGTAATGGATCATCATCAGCGGCTCGCCTTGCTTCACCTGCGTGCCGACTTTTTTGATTTCCGAAACACCGACGGCGTAGTCGATCTTGTCATGCGGGTCTTCCTTGCCCCCGCCGAGGAGGTGGACGCCGCGGGCAATCATGGCGGCGTTGATGGTGTGGACGTAGCCGCGCTTGGGCGCGGGCAGCTTGCGGATGTGTTTCGCCTGCGGAAATTTCTCCGGATGGTCGATGTAGCTGATGTCACCGCCCTGCGCCTTGACGAGATCCTTGAACTTCGCGAGTGCGGAGCCGTCGGTCAGATGGCGCTGCACGGTCTGCTTGGCCGAAAGCGTGGAACCGGCGACGCCCGCGAGGCGGACGATTTCCATGCCGAGCTTGAGGACAAGTTCCTTCATGTCCTCGGGACCCTGGCCCTTGAGCAGGGCGATGGCTTCCTTGACTTCGAGCGAGGTGCCGACGGTGTCGCCGAGCGGCTGGTTCATGTCTGTTACGAGGGCGACGCAGCGGCGTTTCATGGAACGCCCGACGCGGGTCATCGAGCGCGCGAGCTGCTTGGCCTGTTCAAGTTCCTTGATGAAGGAGCCGTTGCCCCACTTCACGTCGATCACGAGGCCTTCGGAACCTTCGGCAAGTTTCTTGGACAGGACACTGCCGGTGATGAGCGGAAGGCTCGGGATGGTGCCGGTCTCCTTGCGGAGTTCGTAGAACTTGGCATCGGCCGGGGCGAGGTGTTCGCTCTGCTCAACGATGGCCCCCCCGATGCGGGCAAGTTGCGAGGAAAAATGCTCGATGGTCTGGTGCCCCTTGAAGCCGGGGATGGCCGAGAGCTTATCAAGAGTGTTGATGATATGATCATGCTCAACACCGCACATCATGGGCACGACGACTCCGCTGGCCATGGCCAGCGGCACGAGAACGAGCGAGGTTTTGTCGCCCACCCCACCGGTGGAATACTTGTCGATTTTCGGCTTGGCGATGTGCGACAGGTCAATGACTTCGCCCGAAAGCATCATTTCTTCGGTGAGGTCGGCCGTTTCCTGAGCGGACATTTGCTGGAAGAAAATAGCCATCAACAGCGCCGAGAGCTGGTGCTGGGGCATTTCACCATCGATCGTACTGTCGATGATGTAGCGAATTTCTTCTTGGGTGAATTCCCCGCCGTCACGTTTCTTCTCAATTAAGGTTACAAACGCCGGTTTAACAAACCGGCGCGGTGGGATGTGGCGTTTACTCATGGATGGGTTATGCGAATAAGGATCGAGCCCGCTGGCTCTAAAAGTTTACCAAAAAACACGCAGGGCCTGCGTTGTCGAGACAATTTTACCCACCTGGGCTCGCCACGCTCACTGGCAATTCATCGCCAGCCAAGGTGTTCCAACTCCACGCTTGCGCGACAGGCCTGCCCGGCACTGAAGTGTGCAGGAATGTATTCAAATTGGAAAGCCACTCCCTAAATGCATGTTTCGTTCGACATCGCCGCCCATCTTGAGGCGGCCCTGAAGACCGCGGCCAACTGCTCCGGGCTTGAGGCTACCGCGTTTGCGCCTGAAGTCAGGCCAGCCGACCCCCGCCACGGTGACTTCCAGGCCAATGGCGTGCTCGGCTACGCGAAAGCCCGCAAACTCAACCCCCGCCAGGTCGCCGAGCAGCTCGTGGCCACGCTGCCGGACGACATCCAGCAGCAATGCGACGTCGCCATCGCCGGCCCCGGTTTTATCAATTTCAGGCTCAAGCCCGCCGCGCTGCTCGCCTGGCTGAATACTTACGATTCGGAAGACCACCTGGCGACGGGTGCCGCGAAATTCTACCAGGGCCATCGCCACGTGGTGGATTTCAGTTCACCCAACACCGCCAAGCAACTCCACGTCGGCCACATCCGCGGCATGGTCATCGGCGAGGCCATTTGCCGGTTGCTCAAGTTTTGCGGCGCCGAGGTCATCCGCGACAACCACATCGGCGACTGGGGCACGCAGTTCGGCAAACTCATCTGGGCCTACCAGCGCCACCTCGATGCCGCGGCGCTGGCGCGCGACCCGCTCGATGAATTCGAACGCCTCTATAAAGTCGGCAATGCCGCCGCCGAGGCCGATCCCGCCGTGCTCAAGGAAGCCCAGCAGGAACTGGTCAAACTCCAGGCCGGCGATGCGGAAAATTTAGCCATCTGGAAAAAAATCAGCGACACCAGCCTCGCCGCCTTCCAAAAAATTTACGACCTGCTCGGCATTCGTTTCGACGTCGTGCTCGGCGAAAGCTTCTACAACGACAAGCTCTCGCAGGTTTATGATGAACTCACCGCCAGCGGCCTGGCCCAGGTGAGCCAGGGCGCGCTCGTGGTTTTTCACCCCGAGCATCCGCGTTTCAAGGCACAGCCATTCATCATCCGCAAGTCCGACGGCGCGGCCAACTACGCCTCGACCGACCTCGCGACCATGCTCTACCGCGCCAGTCACTTCCATGCCGACACCATCATCATCCTCACCGACACGCGGCAAAATGACCACTTCGAGCAACTTTGGCTGACGACAAAAAAATGGTTCGAGAAAACCGGACGCAAGCTGCCGCATTTGGAGCATGTGTCGTTCGGCTCCATCCTCGGCGAGGACGGCAAGGCCATCAAAACCCGCTCCGGCGACCCGATCAGACTCAAGGCCCTGCTGTCCGAGGCCGAGGAACGCGCCTTCGCCCTCGTCACGGAAAAGGCGCCGGATTTGCCCGCGGCCGAACGACGCGACATTGCCACCGCCGTCGGCATCGGCGCCGTGCGTTACGCCGACCTCGCGCAAAACCGCAGCAGCGATTACGTCTTTGACTGGGACAAAATCCTTTCCTTCGAAGGCAACACCGCTCCCTACCTCCTCTACGCCGTCACGCGCATCCACTCCATCTTCCGCAAAGCCGGCCTCGACCCCAGCGATCGCACGGCCACCGCCGGCGCCACGCCGCCCGAGACCGACGCCGAGATCTCGCTCGCCCGCAAACTGACCGGCTTCGCCGCCACGCTTCAGCTCACAACCACCCAGCTCCGCCCCCATTTCCTTTGCACCTACCTCTACGAACTCGCCGGCCAGTTCAGCACTTTCTATACGGCCGACAAAGTCATCGTGGATGATCCGGTCCTGCGCGCCCGCCGATTGCTGCTCTGCGCCCGCACGCTCCTCGTGCTGGAAACAGGTTTGCATCTCCTTGGCCTGCGAACACTCCAGCGCATGTGAAGAGGAGGCTGGAGGACGAAATCCGACAGCCTCCTGCGACAAAACTCTTGCGGCTTCCCCCTCCCACGCCCAATCTGGCTTTTCATGCCCACGCAGGAATTTTACATTCGCAACGCGGGTGCTACCGAAGCCCGGGGCCCCTTCACTTCGGAACAGCTCTCTTCCCTGGCCGAAGCCGGGCAAGTGGGGCTCGATACGCTTTATTACGAAAGCACGTCCGAGAAATGGATTCCCGTTGGGGCCAATGTCGACCTCAAGAACACGCTTTTTCCTGAGAAGAGAAAGCTTACCGTCAAGGCCAAGACCAATGTCTCCACCCTTAACGTCGAGAAGGAAGACCAGGCGCCCATCACTATAAACGACATGCTCGACGCCGCTGAGGGCAGAACCGAAGACACCAAACACGCCAAGGATCCTGCCATCTCCCGCGGCCGGGCCGCCAAAATCGGCCTCTACGCTTGCACGCTCTTTCTTTTGATCGCGGCGGCCTCGGAAGCCCTGCCTTCCATCAACGAACTTCTCGCGCTCGACACCAACAAAATCCTGGGCCAGCCGCTCGTCTTTCTTGGCGCACTCGACCTCGTCCTCGCCCTGCTGCTCCTGCTGCAAATGGTCACGCTTTATCCGCTCGTCCGCTTCCGCGCAGCACTTGGCCTTGGTTTTATCGGCTTCCTGTTTTGGGTGCACGGTGAGACGCCACCGCTGATGGCGGTCGCAGCCGGCTCGCTCGGGCTCTACTTCAGCACGATCTTTTTGGATTTCATGGTGCTTGGCATCGCCGTCGGCCTCGGCCTCGCCGGTATGCTGGGCTTCGCTTATTACATGCTGGTGATTTAGGACTCGTTTTAAAACCCAGCCACGCTGCTCGTTTTGGGTTTTGCCATGAGTTCTAAACATCCGCCACAGCGCAGGATCCTCTCTTTACATGGCGCGGCTGACTCATCGCTGGGGTAGACTCTCCCGGCTGCTGAAAAAAGATATCTGGCAACCCTCCTGCCTTAACAACCCTTCGCTCCGCGGGCGACTTTACGCCGTGCTGCGCGTGATCTCCATCACGGCGAGCGGCCTGTTTGAAAACAAGGCCGCCAGCCGCGCCGCTGCGCTCAGCTTCAGCTCGCTGCTCGGGCTCGGTCCGCTGGTGGCCATCGTCGTGCTCGTGGCCGGTTTCATGCTCGACAAGAACGACCACCATATTGCGGTCAACACGCTCCACGGGGTCATCACCTTTATCGCGCCCTCCATCTCCGAATACGAAAAACTTGCCGACCAGGGCAAGGGTCCGTCCGCCGCGTCAAAGGCAAATCCATCCGCGGCCCCAACCCACCCGCCTGCCTCGGGCCAAGTCGCCGTCAACGAGGATCTCGTCCAGCTCATCAACGGCTTTATCGCCGGTTCGCGCTCCGGCACCGCGGGTGTGGTCGGCGCGCTCACCCTCATCCTCATCGTTCTGCAGCTTTTCACCTCGATCGAAAATGCCTTCAATGAAATTTGGGGCGTGCGACGCGGTCGCAGCCTGCTCATGCGGGTCGTGTTTTACTGGACCGTTCTCACCCTCGGCGCCGTGCTTTTTTTCACCGCCGTCACCGCGCTCGGCGCGAGCGCATTCCTCAACGTTTTTGTCGAACACCTGCCCCTCGGCGCCAACCTGCTTGGCCTGCTGGTCGCGCTGATGCCTTCGCTCTCCCTCGTGGTGCTCATCCTCGTCCTGGCGCTGTTCTATCGTTTCATTCCGAACACCCGCGTGGCCTGGCGCGCGGCTTTCATCGGCGCGGTCGTCGTGGCGGGGCTGCTCATCCTGAACAACTATCTCGCATTTGTTTATTTCCGCCGCGTCCTCATCAATAAAAGCCTCTACGGGTCACTCGGCATCCTGCCGATGCTCATGTTCGGCCTTTTCATCTTCTGGTTTGTCGTGCTCGTCGGCGGTCAGCTCAGCTACGCCGTCCAGAATGTCCGCTTCCGCAGCAGCCAGGCGGCCTGGCACACCCTCGCCGAATCCACGCGTGAACGCCTGTCGCTGGTCGTGTTGCTCACCATCAGCCGCCGCTTCCAGCAGGACCTGCCGCCCGTCAACGCCTCCCAGCTCGCCGCGTTGCTCAAGGTCTCCACCCAGATCCTCAACGAATGCCTCAACTGCCTCGTCGATCTTAAATTTGTCACGCCCATCCCGCCCGCGGGTAGCGACTCGCCCACGGATTATCTCTATCAACCCTCCCGGCCGCTGGCCCATATCACCTTGCAGGAATTCAAGCTGGCCTTCGACAACTACGGCGCCGATCCCGCCGGCGACACCCTCGACGGGATCGACCCGATCGCCCGGTCCTACCGCGAGCACATGCTCACGCCCGGCCAGGACAAGTTCCTCTCCAAGCCGCTCGACCAGCTCCTGGCCGATTTCCCCTTTAATGAAACCCGTCCGCCTTTCAGCCGCATCGGGTCTTAGAAGGAAAAGGTAGTTTGGAAACCAAGATGAAATTTTTTTCGCCGCTTCTCCTCTCCCTTGTGTTGCTCGCCGGCTGCGCCACGCCAGCCGGCACGGCTTATCGTGACACCCATGCCGACATCGCCGTCCACACCGGTTATCCCGTCGTGCCCGACGCCGACATCGCCCGCACCGTATCCGCATTGCTGGCACGCCCGCTCACGGCCGATTCCGCCGCACAGATTGCGCTCCTCAACAACGCCGGTCTCCGCGCCGATTTCAAGGACATCGGCATTGCACAGGCCGATTGGATCGAGGCCGGCCTGCTCAAAAATCCCGAACTCGGCCTCGGCCTCGGTTTCCCCACCAGCCCGCCGTCGGCCGTGCGCATCTCGGCATCGTTCACCCAAAGCTTCCTCGACCTGCTCACGCTGCCGAGCCGCAAGAAAATCGCCACGGCCCAGCTCGAGGCCGTGCGCCTGCGCATCGCCGACGAGGCCCTCACGCTGGTGGCCGAAACCAAAAGCGAATTCTACCTGCTGCAGGCGCAGCAGCAGATTCTCGGTCGCCTGCAAAATGCGCTCGACCTTGAGCATGCCTCCGCCGAACTCGCGCGGCTGCAGCACGACGCCGGCAACATCTCCGACCTCGCTCTTTTGCAGCGCCAGGCGGCTTACGATCAGTTGCGCCTCGACGGCGCACGCGCCCAAGCCGGCTTGCAGGTCGAGCGCGAAAAACTCAACCGACTGCTCGGCCTGGCCGATGCGCCCACCCAATGGCAGATCGACGACGCGCCCGCACCGGTGCCCGCGTCCGAACCGCCGCTCGACCAGCTCGAAAAGCTCGCCCTCGACCAGCGCTTCGATCTCGCCGCGGCCAAGGCCGACTTCACCGCGGCCGCGCGCGTGCTTGGCCTCGCTGAAAACTACCGCTTCGCCAACTCCGTCGACCTCGGCGCCGAATTCGAGCGCGACGTGGACCGGCAGAAAACGCTCGGCCCGACGATCAGTCTCGAACTGCCGATTTTCAATCACGGCGCCGCGCGGATGCAACGCGCCAAAGCCCAGATCCGCCAGGCCGCCGACCGGCTTGAGGCGCTCGCCGCGGTTGTGCGCAGCGAAGTCCGCGTGGCGCGCGCCCGCCTGCTCGCCGCTCGCGACGCCGCCATGCTCTACCGCGATACCCTCCTGCCCGAGCAGCGGCGCCTGGTCGAACTCACGCTCCAATACTACAACGGCATGTTCGCCAGCTCCTACGAACTTGTCCTCACCAAACAAAACGAACTCGCCACCGAGCGCGGTGAAATCGAAGCCGTCCGCGACTACTGGAGCGCCCGCGTCGAACTCGAGCGTGCCGCCGGCGGCAGCCTCATCCTGATCAACTCCCCACCCGCCTCCCAGCCATGATCTCACGCCGCCAACTGCTCAAAACCAGCGTCGTCGCGCTCGCCGCCGGCCCCGCCCTTCTGCAACACGCCGCCCGCGGTGGGCCGGTCGAATCCGCCCGCACCGCCGAGCCATCGCCCGCCGATCCAGCCACTTCGACCGGAGTCGGCCGCTCGCCGCTCACCGTGCCGAATGGCGCCTTGCTGCCCTGGCGGCTCGTCGATGGCGTGAAGGTTTTTCACCTCGTCGCCGAGGAAGTTGACCACGAGTTCGCACCCGGCCTTCGCGCCAAGTGCTGGGGGTACAATGGCCGCACGCCCGGTCCCGTCATCGAAGCCGTCGAGGGCGACCATGTGCGCATTTATGTTACGAACAAGCTTCCCGAGGCCACCAGCACGCACTGGCACGGGGTTTTTGTGCCCAACGGCATGGACGGCGTCGGCGGCCTCACCCAGCAACCCATCCCGCCCGGTGCGACGTTCAAATACGAATTCACCCTTCGCCAGCACGGCACCTTCATGTATCACCCGCACGTCGATGAGATGACCCAGATGGGACTCGGCATGACCGGCATGTTCGTCGTCCATCCGCGCGATGCAGAAACACCGCCTCCCGACCGCGATTTCTCGCTCATGCTGCACGAATGGCGGATCGATCCCGGCGCCGCGCGGCCCGACCCGACCGAGATGACTGACTTCAATGTGCTCACGCTGAACAGCAAGGTCTACCCCGCGACCGCACCGCTCGTCGTGAAGAAAGGCGACCGCGTGCGCATCCGCCTCGGCAACCTCGGCGCGATGGATCATCATCCGATCCACCTGCACGGCTACGCGTTCAAAATCATTGCCACCGACGGCGGAGCCGTGCCCGCCTCCGCCCAGCGGCCCGAGACCACCGTGCTCGTGCCGGTGGGCGCCGTCCGCGTGGTCGAGTTCGTCGCCGACGCACCCGGCGACTGGCCGATGCACTGCCACATGACCCACCACACCATGACGCAGATGGGCCACGGCATGCCCAATCTCATCGGCGTGGACACGGGCAAACTCGATCCGCAGCTGCAAAAACATCTCCCGGGGTACATGAGCATGGGCCAGACCGGCATGAGCGACATGGCGGAGATGGGCATGGCCGTCCCGGGCAACAGCACGCCGATGGTCGGCGGCTCCGGCCCGCACGGCTACATCGACATGGGCGGCATGTTCACGATTTTGAAAGTGCGCGAGACCCTCGCCGACTACGACACCGATCCCGGCTGGTATCAGGCCCCGCCGGGCACGGTCGCCGGCCCCGCGACCGCGGACGAACTCCGCCACGACCTCGGCGAAACATGAAAAGATTTTGAGGGTTTGGTTGCCACCTCGCGTATAGTGTATGGCTGCATCCGCCAACGGCCGGCAGTCTCGATTTGTTTTTTTCATGAAGCACGACTCTCACGCGCACGATCACCCGCACCAGAACTGCTGCCAGGGACACAGCGACACGAAGGCCCCTGCGCACGCGGCCTATTTTTGCCCGATGTGCGAAGGCGTGGAATCGGATCAGCCGGGGGATTGCCCGAAATGCGGCATGGCGCTCGAGCGCAACCCCACCGCCATTGCGGCCAAGACAACCTACACCTGCCCGATGCATCCCGAGATCGAGCAGGATCATCCCGGCTCGTGCCCGATTTGCGGCATGGCGCTGGAGCCAAAGACGGTCTCCGCCGTGCCGGAAGAAAATCCCGAGCTGCGCGACATGGCGCGGCGCTTTTGGTCCGGCGCCGCCCTCGCCGTGCCCGTGCTGCTGCTCTCGATGGGCGGCCGGATGTTTGCCTCGCTCGTTCCACCGCATCTTTCGCCATGGCTGCAATTCGTGCTCAGCACGCCCGTCGTGTGGTGGGCCGGCTGGCCGTTTTTTGTGCGGGGCTGGCGGTCGGTGCTCACTTTCAACCTGAACATGTTCACGCTCATCGCGCTGGGCGTGGGCAC
>DATMNP010000016.1:0-23604 GCA_035568935.1 Opitutaceae bacterium
AAAGACCACCGCTCCCTCGCCCAGCACGAAACCATCGCGGTCGGCGTCGTAGGGCCGCGAGGCTTTCTCCGGCGCGTCGTTGCGCGTCGAAAGCGCCTTCATCTGCGCGAACGCGCCCACCGCCAGCGGCGTCACGACCGCCTCCGCGCCGCCCGCGATCATCACGTCCGCCTCGCCGCGCTGGATGGCGCGCGCCGCCTCGCCGAGCGAGTGGCCGCTCGTGGCGCAGGCCGAAGCCACGCTCATGTTGGATCCGCGAAAATCCAGCTCGATGGCGACCTGTCCCGCCAGGATGTTGGGCGCGGTCTGCAAAATGAAAAACGGCGAGATTTTCCGGTAGCCGCCCTCGCGCCAAGTCTCATGCATCGCCACGATTTCCGGCAGGCCCCCAAGGCCCACGCCGAGATTTACGCCCAGGCGCTCCGGCGGCAGCGCAGCACGCACCGCATCGAGGCCTGAATCGGCGTAGGCTTCGATGGCCGCCGCAATGCCCAGGTGCGTGAAGCGGCCGAGCTTTTTCACTTCTTTCGGCACGATGGCCGTGACCAGCGGCTGGCCTTGCGGTCCGCGCGGGTGCAAGGGTTGGGGCAACGGCGCCGCCGGCTCGAAATTCTTCACTTCACCGGCGATTTGCGCGGTGCAACCCGCCGGGTCGAAGCGGGTGATGCGAGCGATGCCGCTGCGGCCCTCGACCAGCGCAGCCCACGTGGCGGGCGCGGAATGGCCGATCGGTGTGACTGCGCCCAGACCGGTGATGGCAACGCGACGATTTTGCATATGACCCTTTAATGGATGCCGCTCGCCACAGACCGCAACGGGAATTTACAAGCCGTTTTACCCGCACAAGCCGGCTTTGACTTTGGCCGGGCACCTGTCTCTAATCGCCAACCTTTGACCATGCAGCAGCTCCACCCTTACTGGCGGATGGACTACATCGAGGCGCCGCGCGACCCGGCCACGAAGAAGCCCTTCACCGAGCTGCCCGCGCTGGGTGATGACCGCGCCGCCCTCATCGTCCATCGCTCATCCCAGAGCTACCTGATGCTCAACCGCTATCCGTACAACCCCGGGCATCTCCTTGCCATTCCTTTCCGCGAAGTCGCTGAACCCGGGGAACTCAACGCCATCGGACGCGCCGACTTGATGGATATCATCATCACCGCCCAGCGGCTCCTGCGCGCCACGCTCAAGCCGGATGGTTTCAATATCGGCTTCAACCTCGGTTCCACCGCCGGCGGAAGCATTCCCCATCTTCACGCGCACATCGTGCCGCGCTGGAACGGCGACAACAACTTCATGCCCGTGCTCGGCCAGACGCGCGTTCTTCCGCAGGCGCTCGAAGCCACCTGGGAACGGCTCGTCGCTGAAGCGACGAAAATGACGAATTCAGAATGACGAACACAGAATTACGTCCCGCAGAGCACGCTCTGACTTAAACCAATAATTCGTCATTTCTCCACGTGCCCACCAAGACCCTGCATTTTTCCAGCCCTCGCCACCTCAGCCAGCTTTACGGCGGGCGCGACGAAAACCTGCAGCTCGCGGAGCGCATGCTGGGCGTGCGGCTCGTCACCCGCGAGGACTGGCTGAAAGTCGAGGGCGACGACGGCTCGGTCGCGCGCACCGAGGGGTTTTTCAACTTTCTCAATGACGCGCGCGGCCAGGGCGTGGCCCTGCGCGGGCCGGATTTCGCGCGCGTGGCCGAGGGTTTCGGCCGCGGCGAGGGCGAGCAGCTCCGCGAGCTCATCGCCCAGGCATTCGTCATCACGACCAACCGCAAGAGCATCGCGCCAAAAACGCTTGGCCAGAAACTTTACCTGCAGGCCATCCAGAACAATCCCATCGTCTTTGGCATCGGCCCCGCCGGCACGGGCAAGACCTACCTCGCCATGGCCGCGGCCATATCCGCGCTGCTCAAACACCAGGTGGAACGCCTCATCCTCACCCGCCCCGCGGTCGAGGCCGGCGAGGCGCTCGGTTTTCTTCCCGGCGATTTGCGCGAAAAAATCCTGCCCTACCTCCGCCCGCTCTACGATGCCATGCACGACATGCTCGACCCGGAGGATGTCACGCGCCTGACCGAAAAGGGCGTGATCGAAATCGCCCCCCTTGCCTACATGCGCGGCCGCACGCTCAACAACGCCTTCATCGTGCTCGACGAGGCGCAGAACACCACGCCCGAACAGATGATGATGTTCCTCACCCGTTTGGGTGACGGCTCGCGGATGGTCGTCACCGGCGACGTCACCCAGGTGGACCTGCCGCGCCACAAGCAAAGCGGATTGCTTGAAGTGCGCCATATTCTCAGCAATATTCCCGGGATCGAGTTTCACACCTTTTCCGGCGCAGACGTCGTGCGGCATCCGCTCGTCTTGAAAATCATCGAGGCTTACGAACATTTCAAAAATCCGATGGCCCCGACCACCGCCAGTTGAGAACTCATGTCGTTTATTAGAAACTTGAAGCTCCTCCGTGGCGGCCTGATGTCGCCGCGCCGCGTCCGCAAGACCGCTGAGGTTTCGGCCACGCTCGAGTTTTTGGAAAAAAACCGCGCCATCGCCGCGCTCATCTTCATCTTCACCGTCTTCGCCATCGTGCTCATCAGCTCGGTCGGCGTCACCACGGCCGACCTGCCCGTGCTCCCCAACCAGCTCTCAGCCGTGCGCATCGTGGCCAGCATGCCCTTCAGCTACGTCAGCAAAATAAAATCCGACCAGGCCCGGGAGCAGTTCCGCGACCAGGTGCCGCCCGTTTACAAGCTCGATTTTTCCCCGTTGCAGCAATTCGAGAAAGACCTGCGCGAGCTCCTCGCCCAGCTCGAAAAACTCGAGCACGACTATTCCCGCAGCCCGGCCCAGCGCGATGCCCGCCAGAAAGCCCTGGAAAACATCGTGGACGACTTCAACGCCGGCGGCCTCTACCGCACCAGCGTGGATGACGTCGCCATGCTCCTTTCGCTCGGCGACGCCAAGGCGCGCTTCAGCATCATCGAAAACGGCCTCGCCACCCTGCACGAGATTTACGACGAGGGCGTGCACAACAGCGCGCTCGCCAGCGCCCAGCCTGGCGCCATCACCGTATTCCAAATCATCAAGGGCAACGGCGAGATCGCCCAACGCCCCGTCCAGTCGCTCGACGAAGCCCTCACCTTCCTGCGCATCAACCTTGCGGCCGAGGGCATCAGCCGCGACACCACGCTCGCCCTCTTCCGCATTTTTGAAAATGGCGTCACGCCCAACCTGGTTTACGATCCGTCCGCCACCGGGCAGCTTCAGGATGAGGCGCTTAAATCCCTCAAGCCGGTTGTTGCCTCCGTCGTGCGCGGCCAGACCATCATCGAGCCCGGCCTGCGCGTCACACCCGAGCAATACGAAATGCTCATCGCCCAGCGCCGCTTCCTTCTCGACAGCGGCAATGTCGAGATGAACGAAGATTTGCAGCTCTTTGGCCGGGTTCTCCTCGTGCTCGCCATGGTCTGGGCCTCGGTCATCTATATCCGCATCGAGGACCGCGAAACGCTCCAGAGCAACGGCCGCCTCGCGCTCCTGGCGCTCGTCGTCATTATCAACCTCGCCCTCGTGCGCCTCACCTACACGCTCAGTGGCCTGCCGTATTTCATCGAACACGACACCACGGCCTCGATCCTGCCCTATACGGTGCCGACCGCCTTCGCGCCCATCATTGTGGCCATCCTCATCGACGCCGGCTCGGGCATCTTCATGGCGCTGCTCGTCTCGATTTTCGCGAGCGTCATCTACGGCAACCGCCTCGACCTGCTCGTGCTCACCTTCCTTGCTTCGTTGGTGGCTATTTTTTCGTGCCGCGGGCTGCGCAAACGCAGCCGCGTGGTGCGCGCCGCCGTCCTCGGCGGGCTCGTCGTCGCCATCTTCACGCTGCTCATCGGCGTGGTGGACCAGCTGCGCCCCCTGGCCGTGCTGGAACAGATGGCCGCCGGCCTCGGCACCGGGCTCTTCACCGGCGTCGCCATTGTCGGCCTGCTGCCCGTGCTCGAAGGCCTCTTCAAACGCACCACCGACATCACCCTGCTCGAGCTGAGCGACTTCAACCACCCGCTCCTCCGCCTCCTGCAAATGGAGGCACCCGGCACCTACCACCATTCGCTCATCGTCGCCCAACTGGCCGAAAACGCGGCCAACGCCATCAACGCCAACCCGCTCCTTGCCCGCGTCTGCGCGCAATTCCACGACGTCGGAAAAACCGGCAAGCCCGAGTACTTTTCTGAAAACCAGCGCGATGGTTTCAATCCGCACGACACGAACAATCCCTCCCTCTCCGCGCTCATCATCAAGAGCCACGTCAAGGACGGCGTGGACCTGGCGCTCAAGCACAAGATGCCCAAGCCCGTCATCGACGTCATCCAGCAGCACCACGGCACCACCCTCCTGCGCTATTTTTTTGAGCGCGCCAAAAGCGAGACGCGTTCACCCCTCGGCAGCGTCACACCCTTTCCACCCCAGGAAAAAACGCAGGCGCCTCGCCGGGGAGACACCCTCTATCCCTTCGGATCCAAGGTTTCCGAAGTCACCTACCGCTACGACGGCCCCAAGCCCCAGTTCAGGGAAAGCGCCATCATCATGCTCGCCGACGGCGTCGAAGCCGCCTCGCGTTCCCTGCGCAAAGTGACACCCCAGCACCTCTCCGAACTCATCGAGCAAATCTTCCGCGAACGCATCACGGACGGCCAGCTCGACGAGGCACCGCTCACCTTCGAGGAAATCACCAAGATCAAAAGCAGCTTCAATTTCACGATGCTCAACATGCTGCACTCGCGCGTCGCGTATCCGCCCGGCGAGGGGAAGCCGGAGCCCAGGAGCCAGACATCATAGGCTGGAGACTAGAGCATCTCAACCACTGAGGCACACTGATGATCACTGATCCGGAAGAAACAGATAAAAAATGAGTTCGAACCTAACTTCGTATTATCAGTGACTATAAGTGTACATCAGTGGTTAAGGTGGTCTTCTGCCTGCCTTGAAGTATTAGCGACCATTAGTGTGCATTAGTGGTTAATACGGTATAGAATTCATCGGCTTCTGTTTCTCCCGAAAATGCGCGTCGTCACCATTCACAACGGCCATCCCGGGCTGCGCCCCGACCGCCGCGCTGCCGCCGCCCTCATCCGCACCCTCGACGCCCACGCCGGAAAATTTCTCGGCGGCTGTCCCCCGGGCGAACTTTCCCTCGCGTTCCTGACCGACGCCAGCCTCGCCCGGCTCCATGCCGAATTTCTTGCCGATCCGGCTATCACCGACGTCATCACCTTCGCCGGCGACCCAGCCCATGGCCTCGCCGGGGAAATCTGCGTCTCCGCCGACGCCGCCGTTCGACAAGCAGGCCCTGAGCTCGGTCGAAGGGCAGCCCGACAAAGCCGCCCTGAGCGAAGCCGAAGGGGCAAAGTCTCAAACAACAGCTTCAGCGACGAGCTCACGCTCTATATTGTGCACGGCTGGCTGCATCTCGCCGGCTATGACGACCTCGCGCCCCGGAAAAAAAGAAGCATGCGCGCCGCCGAGGCCCGCGCGCTGAAATTGCTTCGCGCCGCCGGTTGCCGGCCGCACTTCCGGCTGCGCCCTCAGCGCCGGGCTAGGCCGGTTTGAAAACACACCCTAGTCAAATAATTTTGCCTCGGCGCATTTTTTACCGGATGCTTCAATTCTGATGCGCCCAAGCCACCTCGCCTCGCTTCGCAACGCCTTTTTCTCCGGACTCATCGTCATCGCGCCACTCGCGGCCACCTGGATCGTTTTTTCATGGCTCGTCGACAAGATCGGCGGCGGCTTCCGTCCCTACCTGTTTCCTTTCGTGCCCGAAGGCCATCTCGTCATCCTCTGGGACATCCTGGCCGCCTGCATCGTCGTCGCACTCATCACGGCAATCGGTTACACGTCGCGGTATGTTTTTGGCAAATATTTTGGCAGCGTGGCCGAACGCTTCATGGAAAGCATTCCTGGCGTCGGTGCGGTTTATCACTCCGTCAAGCAGATCGTCGACACCTTCAACACCAAGGATCGCCACAGCTTCAGCAAGGTCGTGCTGGTCGAATTTCCGCGCAAAGGAGCCTACACCATCGGCTTTATCACCAGCCTCGAACGGGGCGAAGTCCAGGCCAGGACGTCGGCTGGCCTCGTCAGTGTCTTCGTTCCCACCACGCCCAATCCCACCGGCGGTTATATTATTTTTGTGCCCCGGAATGAATTGATCGAACTCGAGATGTCCACCGGCGATGGCATGAAGCTGATCATCTCCGGCGGCACCGTCATCCCGCCGTGGCCGTTGGGAAAGGCTGAAGAGCTGAAAGGCTGAAGAGCTGAAAAATTTCCTGATTTCCCGCTTTTTCAGCCATTCAGTTTTTCAGCCTTTCACCACCGCCCTTCAGCCCTTTCTGATGCCCGGCCCCACGCTCCAGACCGATGCGCTCGTTCTGCTGAAACAGCCGCCCGCCGACGCGTTTCAAACCTACACGGTTTTTTCCACCGGGCACGGTGGGCTCCTCGTGCTCCAACGCCTGCCGAAAAAAAATGCCCCGGCGTCCGTCGCGCTCGACCTGTTCGACGACGTCGCGCTCCTCCTCGAAAGCTCCAACCAGGGCCGCACCTGGTTCGTGCGCGAATCGCGGCTCATCACGCGGCACAGTGGCATCGGCCGGCGTTACGAGTCTCTCCGGTTCGCCTCCACGCTCGCCACGCTCGTCGCCCGCAACCCCGGGCCGGACGAGAGCCGCGCGCCCGTCGCCGCGCTGCTGCGCACCGCCTTCACCGCCTTCGCCGACAGCGCCCGACCCGACCTCGTTTACTTCAAAAGCCTCTATCGTTTCGCCCGCGACGAAGGCTACCCGGTGAAGCAGGAATGGTTGGCCGGACTGCCCGCCGCCCAGCGCACACTCGCCGAGAATCTCCTCGCCACGCCACTGGCCACACTGGTGGAAACCCAATCCGCCGTCGCTGATGCGCCTTCCGCCCTCTTGCTCCGCCGCCTCGAAGATTACCTCCGCACCCACACCGAAATTTTGCTGGAGTAACCCCTGTAATGTAATGGAACCGCGAATGAACGCTAATAAAACAGGCGGTTTACCACAAAAGAGGTTTACTGCTCTTTAGCTTTTCGGTGCGTGAAGCTGACCATGATTGATTCTGAGGTTTGTCTATTCGCAGCCATTGGCGTTCATTCGCGGTTTTAAAAACCCCTCACTTTCCCCTTTAACTCTCCGCGCTTTTTCGCCATCAGGATGCTTCGTGGCAAAAACCCAGACCATCGGCCCCGGCGAGATCCATGCTGCTCTCGACCGCCTGGCCGCCGCCATTTCTGCCCGCCATGCCTCCACCCAGAAGCTGCTGCTCCTCGGCATTGCCAATGGCGGCGTCGAGCTCGCCCGCCGGCTTTCCACCCGGCTCGCCGCCCTCGACTCCCGGCCTTCCACCCTCGCCGGCACGCTCGATATTTCCTTTCATCGCGACGACATCAGCCGCCACCCCATCCCGAAGGAATTTGCGCCCACCCACATCCCCGCCGACGTGAACGGCGCCACCGTCATCCTGGTGGACGACGTTCTGTTCTCCGGCCGCACCGCCAAGGCCGCGCTCGATGAGCTCTTCGACCACGGGCGCCCGGCCAAAGTCGAGCTCGCCATCCTCGCCGACCGAGGCGGCCGGCGACTGCCCGTCGCCGCCGACTACACCGGCCTGACGCTCCCCGCCAGCGATGACGAAAAAGTTGTCGTCCGCCTCGATCCCGCCAATCCTGCCCGCGACGCCATCCGGGTCGCAACGTCGGCTTAGTAGAATTTTTTTCACAACCTCTAAAATCCACCATGCCCTGGACGCGCCGCCACCTTATCTCCATCGAGGAACTTTCCCTCGCCGAAATCGGGCAGATTCATGCCACCGCCGGCGCCTTCAAGAAAATCCTCCAGCGCAGCGTGAAAAAAGTCCCCGCACTCCGCGGCAAGACCATCGTCAACCTCTTCCTCGAGCCCAGCACCCGCACCCGCCTCGCCTTCGACATGGCCGCGAAGCGCCTCAGCGCCGACGTCATCACCTTCGATGCCGCCACCTCGAGCGCGACCAAGGGCGAAACGCTCCGCGACACCGCTGAAAACATCCAGGCCCTCCAGGCCGACATGATCATCATCCGCCACGCCGCCTCCGGCTCGCCGCTCTACCTTTCGCGCCTGCTCGACATCCCCGTCATCAACGCCGGCGACGGCGCCCACGAGCACCCCACCCAAGGCCTGCTCGACACCTTCACGATGAAGGAGCACCTCGGCGACCTGCGCGGCAAAAAGGTCGTCATCCTCGGCGACATCCTCTTCAGCCGCGTCGCGCGGTCCAACCTCCACGCCCTGACCAAGCTCGGCGCCGCCGTCACCCTCTGCGGCCCGTCCACCCTCGTGCCGCACTGGTTCACCGACTTCGGCGTCACCGTCTCGCACGACCTCAAGAGCGCCCTGGACGGCGCCGAGGTTGTCATGCTGCTTCGGATCCAGCACGAACGCCAGACCAGCAGCCACTTCCCCTCGCTCGGCGAATACACCGGCATGTTCGGCCTCAACAAGACCCGCGCCTCCTGGCTGCACCCCAAGGCCATCATCATGCACCCCGGCCCCATCAACCGCGGCGTCGAGATCGACAGCGACCTCGCCGACGGCGAACGCAGCGTGATCCTCGAGCAGGTCACCAACGGCATCGCCGTGCGCATGGCCGTCCTCTACCTCTGCGCCGGCGGCCAGCCGGAAAATGTGGCTCCAACTGAATAAACCTTCTCATGCCTAATCTTTGGATAACCAACGCGCGCGTCATCGATCCCGCCGCCAAACGCGACGCCGTCGGCGACCTTTTTGTGCGCGACGGCCTCCTCGTCGATTCCCTCGGTGCCGCCGGCAAGAAAGGCGCCAGGAAGATCGACGCCGGCGGCCTCGTCGCCTGCCCCGGCCTCGTGGACATCCACGTGCATTTCCGCGAGCCCGGTCAGACGCACAAGGAAACCATCGGCTCCGGCTCGCGCGCCGCGGCCGCCGGCGGTTTCACCACCGTCGTCTGCATGCCCAACACCACCCCTGTCGTGGACAACGTCGGCACGATCCAGTTCATCAAGGACGCCGCCGCGCGCGACGCCGTCGTGCGCATTTATCCCACCGGCTGCATCACCGTCGGCCAGAAAGGCGAGCAACTCGCGCCCGCCGGCTCGCTCCAGCGCGCCGGCGTCGTCGCCCTCACCGACGACGGCCGTTGCGTGCAAAACAACGAGCTCATGCGCCGCGCCCTCGAATACGCAAAAATGTTCGACCTGCCCGTGATGGACCACTGCCAGGACGACGCGCTCACCCACGACGCCGCGATGAACGAGGGCGTCATCTCCACGCGCCTCGGCCTGCGCGGCTGGCCCAACGCCGCCGAGGACCTCATTGTCTCGCGCAACGTCATCCTGAGCAGCTACACCGGCGCGCACATCCACCTCCAGCACATCAGCTCCAAATATTCCGTCGAAATCATCCGCCGCGCCAAGGCCCGCGGCCTGCGCATCACGGCCGAGGCCACGCCGCACCATATCGCGCTCACCGATGCCGCCCTCGCGACCTACGATACAAACCTGAAAATGAACCCGCCCCTGCGCACCGAGGCCGACCGCCAGGAAATCCTCGCCGGCCTGCGCGACGGCGCGCTCGACTGCATTTCCACCGACCATGCCCCGCACACGATCGACGACAAGGACCGCGAGTTCGACTCCGCGCCCTTCGGCATCATCGGCCTCGAAACCGCGCTCCCCGTCTGCCTCAACGTCCTCGTCCGCCAGAACAAATTCAAGCTCACTCACGTCATCGACCTGATGACGCGCAAGCCCGCGCAAGTCATGAAACTTCCCGCCGGCACCCTCGCTTCCGGCGCGCCCGCCGACATCACGCTCTTCGATCCCGATGAAAAATGGCGCTACGACGCCAAGGCCGGCTTCAGCAAATCCAGCAATTCCCCCTGGCACGGCCAGACTCTCACCGGCCGCGTGAAAACCACCGTGGTCGCCGGCCGCATCGTTTTCGACGGACAAAAGATTCTCGCAAGTTGACACCTCGGGCAACCGGACGCACACTGTGCCCGTGAGTGGCACCAGGCACACCGACCCCAAAGGCAGCCGGAAGACCGCAGCCGTTGTCAATTCGACCCAAGACCGCCGGCTGTGGGAAGAATTGCTCGCCGAGCTTCAGGCCCGGCACTGGAAAAACGAACCGCGCGAGACCCTCGGTGAGATTCGCCACAAGCTCATGAGCGCAGCCGGGCGCTGTCGTTAGCTGGAGCATTTTAAATAAAACCGTAGTCCTATCGCCTGGACCACGGCGAGGATGCCGTTCCCTCCGCTCAGACGCTTGGTAAGCGGCCAGCCGAATTTTTCGCCACAAAAGGTCACATAGAGCTCAAAGAAAGGTTGTTCTCTGTGTTCTTCTTGTCCGCCAAGGCCTTGGCGAAGGCAGGATGTGCTCCTTCGTGGCAACACTGGTTTTTACACCGCTATAGCGGTATGTTGGCGTGGAAATCCGGGGTCTTTCGGCTGCCGAAGTCCGATCCCCTGCACGGCTTGCACCTTGGCCGCGATAGCCCTGTGCCTGCCTGCCCTGAGCTTGCCGAACGGGTCGAATGGGCGCAGGAGGCTCGCCAAGCGCGCCGCAGGTTGCATGATGCCTGCGCCATAATGCCCGACCACATCACTCCCGTCCTCACCATCGCACTCACTGCCGAGATTATCCTTTCCCTCGCAGGTTTGGTCGTGTGGTTGCTCGTCGCGCTCCGCCCGGCCGTGCGCACGCAGCCTGCGCGCCTTGCACCGTGGCCGGTTTCGTTCAGCGATTTCCTTGCTTGCGCCTTGTCCGTCATCGGTGGCGGCCTTTTTCTTCAAGTCCTTGGCCGCGCCATTTCCGATCCTTTGCTAAAAAAGTTTTCCGCCAGCCACGATACGCATATCGTCGTTTACGGCGCAGCCTTCCAGGTTGGACTGCTTGCAGGTGTTGCCGTCGCGGGCTCCTATCTGCGCACGCGGTGGGAAAGCCGCGAAGCCTCAGTACCGCCACGCCGCGGCGCATGCTTCTTGCTGCTTGCCGGGATGCTGACGTTTCTCGCCGTGCTGCCCGTGGTCTATCTCACCGGTTATGCATGGAATCAATTCCTCGCATGGCTTGGCTTTCCGCCCGAGCCGCAGGAATTGGTCGAGGTCTTTGCCCACGCAAAATTATCCGTGTCCTCCGTGGTGTTGTTTTTGCTCGCGACCATCACCGCCCCGGTGGTTGAAGAGCTGATTTTCCGCGCCGGGCTCTTTCGCTACCTGCGCACGCGTGTTCCGCGCTGGGCTGCACTCACCCTGCCTGCGCTGTTTTTTGCCGGGTTGCACGTGGACTGGAAAACATTGAGCGGTTTGGGCAGCCTTGCCCCGCTCGTCGTGCTGGCCATCATTTTCTCACTCGCCTACGAGCGCACCGGCCGCATTGGCGTCACCATGATCGCGCATGCCATTTTTAACCTGAACATGATCCTGCTCATCATGGTTGGAATGCCAGCCTAATTCTGGCGGAAAATCTCAAACGCCAAACCTCCAAATCCCAACCAGCGAAATCTAAAGCCCACAAGGACGCTGACCTTTGTGATTTGGTCTTTGGGATTTAAATCTGTGCCGATGCCCCCTTTTGAAAAGAATAAATCCGGCTCCGTCGCCGCGCTGGGCGAAGAAAAGCTCATCGCCCTGATCCGCCGCTGGCTCGGCCCGGTCTCGCCGCCCGCGCCATTCGGAATCGGCGACGATTGCGCCGTGCTCCCCGCCGCGAATGTGCGCCAGCTCATCACGACCGACCCGGTGATTTACGGCCGGCATTTCGAAGACGCCCTGCCGCCCGCCGCCGTCGGCGCCAAGCTGCTCAAGCGCAACCTCAGCGACCTCGCCGCGATGGGCGCGCAGCCCACCGTCGCCGTGCTTTCGCTCACGCTCGACCCGCGCGTTAGCCTGCGCTGGCTGGAGCAATTTTACCGCGGCCTCGCCGCGGCGGCGCGCCGCTGGCGTGTGCGCATTGTCGGCGGCGATCTCACCCAGGCCAAAAACTTTGTCGGTGCCTATCTCACCCTGCTCGGCAAGCCCGCCGGCCCCCGCATCGTCACGCGCAACGGGGCGCGCCCGGGCGATGCCATTTATGTGACCGGCCAGCTCGGCGGCAGCCGGCTCGGTCACCATTGGCGTTTCCTGCCGCGCCTGGCCGAAGGCGCCTGGCTCGCGCGACAGTCTGCCGTGCGCGCCATGATGGATGTGAGCGACGGCCTGGCCAAGGACCTCTGCGCACTCACGCCGCCCGGCGCCAAACCTGCCATCAATGCCACGGACTTGCCTGTAAGCGCGGCCGCCCGGCGCCTCGCCGCGCGCACAAAAAAATCACCCCTGTACCACGCGCTCTGCGACGGCGAGGACTACGAGCTCGTCTTCGCCCTCGCCCGGACCGCCGACCGCGCCACCTTTGAGAAAACCTGGCACCGCGCCTTCCCGCGCACCCGCCTCACCCGCATCGGGAAGTTCGTCCGCCTCCGAGATTTGCCGGCCAGCGCGCTGCGGCTGGAGAAGTTTGCCGGTTACGAACACTTTCGTTAAAATAATTTAATTAACCACAGAGGCACGGAGGGCACAGAGAAAAGCCGATTTCCTTACTCTGTGCCCTCCGTGCCTCTGTGGTTAGACTTTTTCCATGAATATATTTGAAAAACTCCGCGCCGGCATCGCCACCGCCTCAGCCGAAGAGACGCGCTCGCTCGCCGCGGAACTCGCCGCCGCGCTGCCACCCGACACCACCCTCGCGCTGCACGGCGATCTCGGTGCGGGCAAGACGACCTTCGTGCAAGGCCTCGCCCACGGCTTCGGCATCGTCGAACCGGTGACAAGCCCCACGTTCACGATCTTCACGCTGCATCGCAGGACAGCAGGAACCCTGGTCCACCTCGACGCCTACCGCCTGGACGACCCGCGGCAAATTGAGGCGCTCATGCTCGACGATTTCCTGGTGAGCCCGTGGTGCCTCGCGGTCGAGTGGCCGGAAAAAATCGCCGCCTGGCTTCCGGACAACGCAATCCACCTCGCCCTGGGCATCGCCGACGACGGCCGGCACACGATCCGACTGAAGTAACTATCGCCAAACCCAGATTCCGTTTCTGTTTTAACCACGGATTACACGATGATCACGGATCTACTGACGGCATTCGTAATCGGTAGGGCGAGGCGTCCTCGACGAGCCGTTCGACTTCGCTCACGGCTACAACCGCGGCAACGGCCCCGAGCTTGTCGAGGGGCTCACCCGGCCTTCTTCGCTAAGGCTTCGAAAGCCACTCACGGTTCTACTCCTTCCGTAGCTTTCAGCGAAGGAGGGAGGGTTCGCCCTACCTGCTTAACGATCAAAAGCGACAACCTTCCGATTATCCGTGTAATCCGTGGTTAAAGTCTGAAACAAATCCTCAGCTCGCCGGCGTTTCCGACTTGGTTTCTTCAACTGGAGGCTCTTCGGCCACCGCCACGGCAGGTTCGCTCGCAGACGGTGGTGTCTCGCCATTGGTTTCGGCCGCGGCTGGCTCGCTCGGCACAGCTTCTTCCGGTACGGCCTCGGGAAAGTTCTCCGGATCGTGCTCGGAAGCTTCGGCTTCTTTTTTCTTGGCTTCGGCAATCGGCGGCGCCGCAAAGAGGCGGCCATCGATAAACTCGGTCACGTAACCTTCGGTCACAAGCCAGCGCAGGTCGCCTTGCAGGCGGACAAGTTTCCCCCGCTGCTCAGGCGTAATCGCAGGCGCAGGCATCGCGGGAATTTCCCCGGCAGGAGTTTCCCCGGAGGTAGGCTGGAGACTCGCGATCGGCCCTAGGCCGAGAAATTTCTCCGGAAGTTCGCTGGCCCTGACCATCGGGTGGGCTTCAATAAAAGCGATAAGCGTGCCAATGCTGTCGGCGAAAACCTGTCCCGGGACGCGGAACCGGCGTTTCACGGCGCAGACATAGCTGATGCCCTTGGAGCCTTTTTTGAAAATAGTGAAGCTTTCGCGCCGGAGGCGGCCGCGGAGGCCGTTGGCGGTGTCGAGCGGGAAGCGGCGCTGGCGTTCGAGATGGCCTTCGACCGCACGGCGGATCTCACCGGGCGCGATCATTTCCAAGAGCTTGCCCGGGAAGCGCACCGGGTCGAGGACGCGCAAAACTTTATCGGAGGCGTGGGTAAGAAGATAAGTGCGGGCCTCCTCGATCGAGTCGAAGGTCAGCGCGGGCGGCGGAGGTGTCGAGGGAGTTTCGAGAGCCGGGGCCTCGGGCTTGGGCTCGGACGATTCGGCGGCGGGCTCGGTCGGCGGTTGGGCCGCCGGCGTTTCGATGCCCGGAACCAGGGGGGAAGATTCGGCGACAGGCGCCGCGGGCTCGGCTGGCTTCTCGGCATCGGGCTTGGCCGCGGCATCGGCCGGGCTGCCGGATCTCCACGTGTAGCGCGTGGCTTTCTTCATTTTTTCGAGCCACTGGTTAATGAGCTCGGGATCGCGGACGGATTCGATGCGCTCGCGAAAACTTTCGAAAGACATGCGCGCCACCTTCGCCGCATGGTGCTGCTGGATGGTCTGGAGATAACGGTGGTAGTTGGGCGGGCCGAGGAGTTCGCCCGTGATCGTGCAACGGTTGATGACCTGGAAGTTTCCCTTCGGCGGGTCGATCTCGATCTCGCCGAGGTCAAAAAACTTGTCGAGATGCTTGCCCAGCACATGGGCGATGACAGCTTCCTCGGACTCGAACGGCAGGCCGTCGGGCACGCTGAGGTAGAGCGGCGCGGGCTTGGCCGCAGGAGCCGTGGCATCGGTCGCAGCCGCTGGCTTGCGCTGGACAACGGCGACAAAGCGCTCGTTTTTTTGGAGGATGGTGCGCGCAATATCGAAGAGCTCGAGCGTGCGGCAGGACGCGCGGATGGTTTTCGCGAGCGCGGCAAAGCTCGTATCCTCAGGATAGAAGGCGACGTTGAAATACGGACTTTCGTAAGGAGGACGCGGCGCTTCCTGCCCACCACGCGGCGGAAACGGGCGCGGGCCGCCCGGGCCACTGCGGGAATCGCGGGGATCGCGGCGTGGCGGACGATTGGCGGACGCCGGGGCTTCGCCGCCGGCAGGCCCGGTCGTGGGTGCGCCGGTGACAGCCGGCTTGCGGAAAGCACGGCGATCCCGGTGCAGGGCAGCGCCATCGCGAGAATCGGGCCGGCGATCATCGCCTTCTCGATGAGGACGGTCTTCGCGCCGGCCACGAGGGCTGGCACGGCCCGCAGGATCAGTCTTGTCCTGGGTCCATTGAGTGCCGAAGCTGAAGCTTTGGAGCTGGCTTAGGTCGAGTTTGTTGAAATCCGTAGTCGGATTTTCCTTGGCTGCAGGGTCGTCCATGAAATGACAAAGCGGGCCGGGGCCCGCGTGAAGTTGCACGATAGAGGATGGATAATCTCCTCCGGGAAGCTGGGTGTGGCAAGCGATTTCCCCGGGGATTTTTCCAGTTAAGGAATCATCCTTGGTAAAAAAGAATGGCGGCCATTGCCGTGCAGGATTTAATTCCGGCTGTTCGGGGATTCATCACGCTTAAAGGAGTGGCAGCGAACAACGGTCCATCGGACGTAGCGTGGCAAGGATATTAGCATGACGCGCCTCGAACGTTACAGCCGGGAAACACGCGCATTTTCACTATCGGCCCCGCTGACGCCACTCGTTCCGAATCATGTTGCCGAGCCGACGACCGCGGTTGCGAAGAAACAAAAGCGGTCCAGCATCGACAAAATAGGTGAGGAGGATGCTGTCGCGGGTGCTCACTTCCGGACCGACTGTTTCAACCGAATGCCAGGTGTCGGTGCCGACGGCAAAGGCGTAGCCGGTGTTGGGCGAAAATTTCATTTGCGTGTGCTTGGCAAAACTTCCGTCCGGCCTCCGTTCGTTGAAAACCGTGCCGATCTGCATCACGCTTTCATCGGGCGGCAGATAGAGCTGGACAGTAATTCCCTTCCAATGCGTGTCCGTGTGCGGAGGTATGCTGTAGCCTGAAACATCGCGCGTGAGAATCGGCATTGGATACAGGCCAGTTCGGGCAAAACCCGATCCAAAGCGGCGCTCAAGTGGCGACGCGAGTTTTTTCCGAAAAACCGTCTTCAGCTCGGGTGAACACAGCGCCCTGCCCACCACCTTCCAAATCGCTTGTTTCTTCGCCGGCAGGTGCCGGATGAATTCTGGAAAAAGATCGGTCTTCATCCGGGTGGGCCGGCCGGCCATTTGCGCAGATTTGGTCCGGCCGGACATGGCGCGATAGTCGGACGCGGCCGGCATCGCGGCCAACATGCCGGCATAGACTTCTTCGGGAAACACCCGTTCAAATTCGAGATGGAAAAACGGCTCACTGACCTCGCGGGCCGCGTCAATCGAACGGCAGACAAATTCCGTCACTTCGTGGACAGAAAGCATCATTTCTGTTTCGGCCGGAAAGGACATCGGATTATGACCTAGGAAAAACCGGGAAATTTCAAGTGGGCAAGTTATTTCCAGCCTATTCAAGTCGGTGTCCGCCGCCGTAACGCAGCAAGCTCTCGTTCTATGCTCGGCGTTGAAGGCCCTCCTTCGCTCTTCAAGCTTCCGCCTCCTTTTCACTTCGTCGTGCCATGCGAAGCTCCCGCAGGAGCGAAGCATGGTGCTCGGGAAGGGACTCGAACCCTTACCCTGATTTTCCGGCCCGGCGGAAACCATCTTCATAGGAGAAAAAACGTCAGGAACACCAAAAAACAATGGCTGTCGTTGCCACTGGGGTTGCCACTAATTTTGACGAAAAAACGAGGTGATTTATGGCCGCGCTGCGAAAAAAGAATCGTTCTCCATTCTGGTTCGCCTGCTTCTCGCTGCCCGACGGACGCCGGACACAAAGGAGCACAAAGACGAACAACAAGAAACTCGCGATGAAGCTTGCGCTGGAATGGGAGGAGGCTGCGCAAAGGCGCATCACCGAGGCCCAGGCCCGCCGGGTGCTTTCGGACATACACGAGGAAATCCACGGTGCGCGGCTGGCCACGCCAACGGTGCGCGAATTCGTTGCACAGTGGCTCGGCCGAAAACAGGGCGAGACGGCGGCCGTCACGTTGCTCTCCTACCGATCCGCCGCGCATGATTTTGCGGCCTTCCTCGGCGAGAAAGCAGACCAGCCCATTCACTACGTCACCCCCGCCCAAATCGCCTCTTGGCGCGACGCCAAAGCGGCCAAGGCGACACCCCGGACGGCGAACAACAAGCTCAAGGTCATCCGCACGCTGTTTCAATCGGCCTGGCGCGACGGGCTCATTACCGACAACCCGGCGGCCAAGGTGCCTGCGCTTAAGGTCGGTGAGGCAACGCGCCGCCCGTTTACGCTGCCGGAACTTAAAACCATCCTTCGTGCCGCATCCATCGAATGGCGCGGCATGGTTCTGGCGGGCGTTTACACCGGCCAGCGGCTCAAGGATATCGCTTCCCTGACGTGGTCCAACGTGGACACCGAGCGCGGCGAAATCCGCCTTTCAACGAGCAAAACGGGACGCCGGCAGATCATCCCCATCGCGAAGCCGCTACTAAGTTACCTCGAAGAATTGCCCGCCGGTGACAATCCGCGTGCACCGCTTTTTCCCGCTGCCTACCCGCTCGGCACTCGCGTCGGCGGCACGTCTGTCCTTTCCCAGCAGTTCCATGATCTTCTAGTCACGGCTGGTCTCGCCAAGCCACGACCGCCCAAACGCAAGAGCAAGGGCATCGGTCGGGACTCGCCCCGCGAGCGCAGCGAGGTGTCTTTCCATTCGTTGCGCCACACCGCAACGTCCCTCCTCAAGGCAGCGGGCGTATCGGAAGCCGTCGCCCGCGACATCATCGGACACGAAAGCGCGGAAGTCTCCCGCCATTACACCCACGTGGATGAAGCATCAAAACGCACCGCCCTGAACAAGCTGCCAGACCTGGGCTGGTGAGCAATTTTCCGTTTGACCGATCCGGCTCGCGTTTTGATGGTTAAAAACCTAAATTCCCGTTTAGAGATGAGCACAGCGACCGCCAGAACAGCTTTGGAGTTAGGCCCGGAGGGATGGAAAGGCTTCCATCTCCGGCTGCGCCGTGCCGATCCAGCCGCCGCCGCGCGCCGTCGCCGCGCGATGGTCATCGCTAAGAAAGCCGGTCGTTTGCTGCACGAGCGGTTCGGTGCGCGCAAGGTGACAGTGTTTGGATCGATCCTCAAACCGGCTAGGTTCACGCGTCGTTCGGACATCGATTTGGCGGTTTGGGGTATCTCGGACGATCTCTTTTACCGCGCTGTGGCGGCAGTCACCGGCCTCAGCGATGAATTCAGAATCGACGTTATCGACGCGGAGGCAGCGCCCGTCCGTTTGAAAAAAGCCATTGATGCCGAAAGCATGCCGGTGTGAACGAGGAATTCAAAGACCTCGCGAGCCGAATTCGCAGCGAATTGCCGGACATCGAACGATTGGTGCGACGGGTCAACAAAGCTTGGGAGCACGCAAACCGAACGGGCGACGACCTCTACCTGGACAGCGTTGCGCTCAACTTGCACGGGTTCTACGGCGCGCTTGAACGATTGTTCGAACTGATCGCGTCCACCGCCGACCATAAAGTGCCGGAGGGCGCCGATTGGCACCAACGCCTGCTGGAGCAGTTGACCAGCGAAGTGCCGCGAGTTCGCCCGGCGGTCATTTCTAGAACCGTCAAGGACGCGCTCGACGATTTTCGGGGCTTCCGCCATGTCGTCCGAAATATTTACACGTTCAATATCGACCGAAACAGACTCCAACGACTCGTGGCCAACGCGCCGGGGACCGCTGGCTCGGTCGCCAAGGAACTCGCCGCCTTCGCCGATTTTCTGGAGCACGAAAGCGATGCCCAAGACGAATAACAAACGCAAGGGGCTGATTGGAGAATCCTTCCGTCTCAAAGACACAATCGTTGAGGAAGTTCGTCGCATTCGCGAGGAACGTGCCGCGAAGTTCAAGTTCGATGTGACCAAAATAATGAAGAACGCCCAGCGCCGTCAGCGCACGATGAAGCGCAAGGTGGTGTCCTTCTCGTCCTCGACTCCGGCTTCCCGCCGGGCACGCTAATAACAGCATTGGCGCGACGGATAGGACTCGTATCAATATCACAATCCCCGGCCTACCAGAACCAGGCCTCATCCCCATGATAAAGAAGCCGTCAGGTCTAGCGCCATTGGTAGTTGCATGTTTGAGCCTGCCTTGTGTGGCCATCGGTGCATTTCTGCGCGAGCATTCGTCGCGCTTCGATGAGTGGAGCAGCGAGTATATGGCCGGCGCTGATCCAGCTCACGGTATCGCGCTGATGAGTGCCTCGTGGTGGCCGATGGTTACATTTTTTTGGTTTATCGGTTTCGCGGTGTTCCTTATCGCTTTCGCGGTCATGGGTTGGGCATTTCGCCACACTAAGCTCCAGGTTTTGAGAGTCTTACTTATGCTGGTTTTCATCCTGCCGACTGCATTTGTGGCCAAGGAGATTATGCCTGATTTCTTGAGAGATTTTCGCTTGGGATTTTACTTTATGGCATTTGGCGAGTGCTTGACTGTGATGGCCTTGTTTCTTGGGATTTGGCAAATGACCACAAGTTGGTGGGTCGATACAAAAAAACCGGCCTAGCCCGAAGATTTCACACTCTGACGTGTGGAATCTTCGCCCTGTCGGGCCGACTTCGTCGGGGCGCGCCGCGACAAAGTCGCTCCGCCCGGGGGGCGGACGGATTTTTCTGTTAAGGATTTCTTCATGAGTGTGAAAAATCCGGGCTAGCACACAGCGTTGGACTTTTCTTCATTGGACTAGGCGCGAAAAGTCAAAATGACGGAGAGAGCACGCAGCGATCATAATTGCCGGTGCAGGCCTGATGGCGGCATTCGCTTCGATGCAACATTTAAATCTGGCAAGCTGGATCGCTATAGGGGTGATTTTTGTGACTTTGGCAGGTTTTGCTGCTGTCGGAATATTGATTGGGCGGAAGAACGCGAAACGTGAGATTCGTATCGATCTAGATCGGGCGTTGGCGGAATTCCACAATTTTGCGTTTATCACGTCGTTTTCCAGCAATCGAACGAGCGAATGCATAGAGGTACTCTTTGCAGAGATTTTAGGTACGAAGATCGTTTCTGGCAGGAACTACGTCGCCCTCGAATTACGGACGACAAAGGGGAAGGTCATGATCAGCGACAACATTCAGCCGTTTGACCGGCTAGTGCGAATCCTGTCGGACGCGGTCGAACTGAACCGGACATCGCCGGAAAGCTACAAGAATGCACTGGCGCAAGAACCCGTTGTGCGAACGCCGTGGTATGGATGGGCTATCATTGTTGCGACGCTTGTTGTGGCCGGCTACGTCTTTTATCGCGTGATGCATTCTTAAAAGAATGACTTGGCCCAGGATGATCTAATTTTGGCCGATTACCAGGTAAACAAAAGTGTGAGTGGCACCTTCAGGGATTTAGCGATGGCGACCAGTTCATAATCGAAGACGGGACGGGTGCCAGCTTCAATTTTGGTGATCTGTGTTCGTGTAAATGTCAGCGTTAACCAGCGGGAGCGTGCCACCGTCCACGGCTCCGGCGGCTTCGGGTTCACCTACCGTGGCACAGGAATCACCGTTCCAGTGAAAGTTCGGACCGCTCATGAGAAATGGCTGGAAGTATGGGTGAGATGGCCGGAAGCGAGCGTTTCAATCTGCCGGGACTTGAGGCCGGCTTTCCCCGCGACAGCTACGACCCGGCCGGCAAAGCGAACACATACGATGGACCGTGGCCGGTCACATGCGAGGTCACGTCAGTAGCTGCCTGTGAACAACGGTGAACTTAGATCGCCCCGTTGCCACTGTGGTTGCCACTTTTGGGTTTTTCATGAAGCAAAAAACCGCTATTTATTGCTGATTAGCAGTTTCTTAAAGTGGTGCTCGGGAAGGGACTCGAACCCTTACGCCTTACGGCACACGCCCCTCAAACGTGTGTGTCTACCAATTCCACCACCCGAGCGATTCCAAACAGGGAAGGCGCACTAAGAGCCATCGCCCAGACCTTGTCCAGCCCGGAAATATCCACCTGTTTCCAATCAGTCTCGCGAAGGATCCGAGGTAATCGAAGTTAAATTAACATTCAAAATATTTTGTTCATGCTCCATATGCGTGCGCATCCGTCATCCGTGGTAAAAAATCCGCCTTCACTTCCTTCGTTTCCTTCGCGTGAAACAATCCTCCGTGCTCTCTGCGCCCTCTGCGTTAAAATAAATTTCTTTACCGCGGATCGCGCGGATGAACGCGGATAATCCGCCCTCATCCGTGCCTATCCGTGTAATCCGTGGTAAAATTAATTAGCGTCGATTAGCGGAAATTAGCGGTTGCGCCTCAGAAAATGGGCTTGGACACGACGCCCAACGGGCCAAGGCTGCTCAATCCGCGCCCAACCATGACTCACCACGACGAAATTCAGCGCGCCCTGCTCGCTTCCTACGAAGCGGACGGCGGCATCAATCACCTCGACGGAACCAACCTGCCTTCACAGGCCTCGGTCAACCAGCTCGCGGTCGACTGCATGCATCTGCTTTTCCCCGGCTACTTCGAAGAGCGCGGCTTGGCCAAAAAAGATGTGCCCGCGCACGTCAGCCGCCTGCTCAAGGACATCGAGGCCCGCCTTGCATCCGAGGTGGAAAAAAGCCTGCGCTTCGCGCGCAACCCCAACGCCGCCGCCCGCGCCCGCGAACTCACCGACGCCACGCTCGACCAGCTCCCCGCGCTGCGCAAAATCATCCAGACCGACGTCGCCGCCGCCTTCAGTGGCGACCCGGCCGCGCGCAACGTGGAGGAAATCATCCTCGCCTACCCCTGTGTTCTCGTCATCTCGCTGCAACGCCTGGCCCACGTGCTTTATCATCTCGGCGTGCCGCTGCTCCCGCGCATGCTCACCGAGTACGCGCACGAACGCACCGGCGCCGACATCCATCCCGGCGCGCGCATCGGCACGCATTTCTTCGTCGACCATTGCACCGGCGTCGTCATCGGCGAGACCGCAACCATCGGCAACCACGTGAAGATTTACCAGGGCGTCACGCTCGGCGCGAAATCGTTTGAACTCGATCCCGCCGGCAACCCGGTGAAAGGCGTAAAGCGCCACCCCGACATCGGCGACCACGTCACCATCTACGCGCACGCCACGATCCTCGGTGGCGAGACGCGCGTGGGCGAACACTCGGTCATCGGCGCCAGCGTGTGGCTCCTGCAAAGCGCGCCGCCGCACAGCATCGTTTATTTCAAGGGGGAAAACCTCGTCATCCGCACCCGCCAGAAAGACGAGACCGTCATCGAGTCGAGCAAGCCGGTGGATTTCGGCAACTGGGTGATCTGAGTTTGGTTTAATTTAGCGCAAAGGCGCGAAGGGAAATTTGCGCTTCCATTGAAGGCCAAACTGGGCTGTGACTGGTGATGCTTCATCTAACAAAAACACCCTCATGAACTATAAGCATCCAGCAACTATCATCAGTATTCTCGTCTTAAGTTTCACGGCCCTGTTCGCAGGCGGCTGTGCCTCGATCGTCCATAGCGGCAACCGGTCGATCAATATCAACACCGAGCCGGTCGGGGCGAAGGCGACCATGAGCAAGCCCGATGGCTCGATTATTGGAATGCAGACCACCCCGTGCACATTCTCCCTGGATCCAAGGCGGGGATACTTCAAGGGGCAGAGCTACACCTTGAAGCTGGAGCTCGCAGGCTACAAGACCACCCAGGTCGAGCTTCATACGGAGCTGTCCGGCTGGTATTTTGGAAACATCGTATTTGGCGGCCTCATCGGCCTGGTAATCGTCGATCCACTCACCGGCTCCATGTGGAATATCGCGCCAGACAAGATCGACCAGAACCTTTCATCGTCCCAGGCTGCGCTCATCCGTGGACACCAGGGTTTTGTCGTGGTGCTCGCATCCCAGATCACCGACGGCGAGCGCAAGCAGATGGTCCGAATCAACTAAGCCAAGCCAACACCGCGGTGAGCGCGCTTTGTGGCGCGCTCACTTTTTCACCAGGGATCACACAGATCAGCACGAATGACGGAAATCTATCCGCTTTCATCCGCGGGATCCGCGGGAAAATCACCTCTCAGTTTCTCCATTCCGCCGGCAGGAGCGCCTGCGCGCCGTGAAGCGTCGCCACGTAGTACAGGAAGAAAACTCCCGCGCCGAGCGCGGCGAGAAAGAGGATCTCACCCATCAGCCCGCCGCCCCGCCGGCTTGTGCGGTGCAGCGTGCGCACCAGCGCCTCGACCGCCGGCGCAATGACGAACGCCACCAGCGAGCTGCCGAACAGCACCATGCCGATCACAAAGAGCGTGCGTTCCAGCACGTCGCCAATCATGCCGGCCTTGTAGGTGATGATCGAGTTGCCGAGGTTGAGCAGCAGCAGGCAGCACGGCAGCACGAAGTAGTTGCGGACGACCTTTTCTTTTTTCGGGATGAAGGAAGGCATATTTTTGAAAATTTGACCGCGAATGAACGCTAATCAGGCAGAAGGCTGTTCACGCAAAGGCGCAGA
>DATMNP010000017.1:0-12188 GCA_035568935.1 Opitutaceae bacterium
GGGCGCGGCAATGGCATCACCCTTGGCGGCGTGGTAATCATCGACGCCAAAGGAAATCCTATCGGCCGCGTGGTCGGTATTTTCCCGCCCGACCTGCCCACGGGCGAATGCTGCGCGCACAGCTCCCTTTTTCCGAAATACATGATCTACGACCCGGCGGGAAACCGGGGACAGATCGTCGTCGAGGGAAGACTGACGAACCTGCACATCGAGAATAACCGCATCCGCGACATGGGCCTGTGCGGCATCGGCCCGGTCGGGTTCTTTGATGTGCGAAACCACCTGGAAGTCGTCACGGTCAACGGGCTGTTCATTGTGCAGAACGAAATCACCGCTTGTCCGAACCGGGCGATCACCGAACTGACCAAGGATCAAAGCGCTTTTATGGGTTATGGCGCGATCAGCCTGCCGGACGTCGCGGGATTGGTCGTCCGCGACAACCAGATCAGGAATACGGGAGAAACCTTGAAGGATCCCGTCTGCGGGATTTTCGTCCTGCACGGCGAGCAGGTCGAAATCAGCCGGAATCAAATCCTCGATTTGCGCGACTGGACCACCGCCGATGTCAAAAGTTTTTCCGGTTACCGCGCGGGGATTTGCATCGCCATGGTCACTCCGCCGGCCGCGACTTCGGATCTCATTTATTACCTGGAGAATTTTATCAAACATGACCCCGGAGTGAGGCAAACGAGATCGGCTTACCTCGGCGATGTCCCGGCGCTTGTCGTGCAGGAAAACGTCGTCAAGGTGCCTATCGGCCTGGCCTTGGCCGTCAATGGCCTCGGCGCGTATTCCATCCAGGGCAATCAGTTTGCCACCGGTGGAACGGTGAAAAGCGAAGGCTTCGCGCTGGCCGCCTCCGTGCTGATTTTCAATTTCGGCACACCGGTGGAAAAGCCCAGGCCCGTGACCAAAGCCGCCGACCTTATCGGCATCCTGCTCGCCGGGAAGGCCGAAGGTTTGGACTTCCAAAGCATGTTTATCACCTCACAGATCGACAGCATTGTCGGCTCGGTTGCTCCCGGGCCGGTGCTTTTCAGCCAGAACCGCTGCTCGCTCGACCTGGCCGCGAACCAGGCGAAGGCCTTTACTTCGGTCTTTATCGCCACCGCCGACGACATCGGGTTTCACGACAACCAGACTTGGGTGCGCACGCCGGCCATAAAATCCGACAACTATAAAAATATCCAGGTTCTCTGCGATGTCTTTCTCATCGGCATCACGGTCCGGGCCACGTGCAACCGTTTCCAGGAACCTCTCCGATCCGTGTATTTTTCCAACCTGACCCTCGGTATCTTCAACATCGCCACGCTGAACATAGCTTCAAATAAGATGTTCGCCGTCCTCCCCTCCCTCTTGACCATGGGCGACATCATCCTGTGAACCCATCCCACCATCAAAACCTCCCACCATGGCCGACAATATAAATATGGATACCAACACCACCGACCCGGCAGCGACAGCTAAGACTTTGATGAACGATGCTTGGGCGGCCAACCTCGACCCACAAACCGCGCAGCAGCTGACCGGTCTCACGCAGATCCGCCAGGCCCGGCTCAGCCAGCAGCAGCGCCAGGCCGCCACGCTGGCGACCGAGTTCGGAGCCGACGATGCGGACGTCGTGACCCTGAATGCCTCCATTGGCGTCCAACAATCGTTCTCGTCCGTGCTGGGTGTGGCGCGCGATATCGCCACGATCGCCGCGCCCACGGTTCCGACGAACGGCTGGGCTCTGCACGGGCACATCCGCGATAACAAACTGCAACCGATCGCCACGCTGACCGTCTGCCTGGCTGATGAGCAAAAAAACTTTTTGAGCGCCTACGGCTATGCCTATACCGACGACACCGGCTATTATATGATAACCTATACGCCGGATCCGTCAGCGCCGGCACCGGCGCCGCTCAGCGCGTACCTGGAAATACTCAACTCGTCCGGGCAGGCCATCTACATCGACTCCGCGGCATTTACCCTCAACCCCGGGACGAGCCTGCTTCGCGACCTGATGCTGACCAGCCAGACTCCGTTGGGCGGCCCCCCGCCCGGCACGCCTCCGGTCAAGATTCCCAAACCCAAGAAAGTCACCGGTTCAGGAGGGTGCTAAGCCAACATCGCTTCTCACTTAGACTATTGAGCCAAATAAACGCTAATAGGGTGAGGCACCCCGGAAGAGCCAATGAAAAGGTGGAGCGGCTTGTCCTCAAGACGCTCATAAGCGCGTTGGGGACTGGGAACAACGCGCTCCATCGCTATTTTTCCTGGTCGCTAAAGTCATAGCGCGGATTGTCTTTGCCGCACCAACCAAAGGCACAATAACTCAAGTTTTCCAAATTAAAGTCGGATCCATCCATGGCACCCCATTTGCCGAATTTAACTTGTTCATCCGAGTTCGGGGTGGTCGGGCACCGACCCAGCTGCAAATCAAATCCGTGTTTGCGCATCAAATCCTTCACCGTGCCATAGAGGATGGTACCCCCTGCCACGGGACTGCTCGGGAAACCAAAATCCTGCACCAATGTACGCGCATAGAGGTAATGTTCGGCCGCCGCCAGGCTTGGATCCGAACACATATCCGGTTCGGTTTTTAATGAATGGGGCGCATTACGCAGTCCCCAGAGGTATTGGTAAGCATCCCAGATCACCTTGTGCTTTCCCAATGCACTGCCGATATAATTCCAAGCGACGGTATCGCTGAATGGCGCATTCGGCGGATCTTCCGGTTCGGGCGCCCGGCCATGCGAAGGTTTTGCCTTGGGTTGCTTTTCTTTAGTCGGGTCCACCACGTGAATCTTAACCCGGGCCATCTCGCAGTTTTGGGCGACGGTACGGATCACCAACGTGACATCGCCTGGGGTTTCGGGCGCTTTCCATTTTCCTGCCCCACTGGTCTCATCGGCGTTGAGGGTGCCGCTTCCCCTCTTCACCCAGTGCAAGCCTCCAAAAAATTCGGGTGGCGGGTTTTTATGCCTATCCGCACCGGCGACCGAATGATAGGAAAGGTCAAAGGCTTCACCAACGCCCACGGTCAAGTCTCCATCACCCGCATTGAAAACATCGCCAACCGGCGAGCCCAAAGCCTCAGTTGATACCACGGCCTCGAAACCCGGCGCGGGAAAAGGAGGGCACTTGTTCGATGCAGCGGATGGACTCGCCGGTGTTTTATCAGGCCCGGAAGGGTCGGGCGTCCCTTCTTTTTTCGTTTCGGGTTCTTTTGGCTGCCGCTGAAGAACTTCACCGCCACTGGACGGCGGGCTGACCTGCGCCTGCCCGTGGGCACCGGCCAAAACCTGATCGGCCGCGCGGTCGGCGGCACCTTCGGCCTGGTCTTTGGCCGGCGCCACTTGCAGTGAGCCACCCGACTGCCGGCCGGATTGCTGAACGACATGAGTCAATTCGTGGGCGAGCAGCCGCTGTCCGGCGGGCGAACCAGGCGCATATTGGCCGCGGCCAAACACCAGATGGCGGCCAACGGTGTACGCGTGGGCGTTCACGGCATCGGCTGAATCCGCGGCCTTGGCATCGGGATGCACTTGGACATCGGCAAAGTTACAGCCGAAGCGCGGCTCCATGAATGCGCGCGTGCCCGAGTCCAATGGCTGGCCGGGTGAGCGCAGAACTTCGTTAACGATGGGTGGGGCTTGCGTGGAAGTTTCGCGGTGAGCCGAAGCCCGGCCGCTCTTGCGTTGCAGCAGACTGCTGCGCCCGGCGGCGAACGAAGCTGCCAGGGGCATTTTCCTGATGGGTTCGGCAATCATGTCAGACGACAGCGGAATTCCCACGCTGCTGGGGATAATCTCCCGGCGGAAGCGGCAGGGTACTTCCCGTTTCATGGATGCCGCGGTACTTGCAGCCGCCGAAAGTAGAGTTTTTCGAATAGCACTGGTATCGCCCGTAGCCCGAGTTCGCCTGCCATGAGCTCGTGTTTTGCGCACCGCTTCCCCATTTTGAATTGAGCATGCTGGCATCTTCATCCACGCCTCCGCTTGAGTTGACCGCATTCTGGATAATCCCGGAGTGTGTGATGGGATTGCCACCATTGAAGACCAGGATGTCGCCACGCTTCGACGCACAGGAATCCTGTGGCCTCCACCCTTCATCGTTGAGCACCGTGGGCACATCCGTGCCCCACAACGAATAGGGGCCGCCGTTTGCCGTATTTCCGCCGAAGGTAAATCCGTGGCACCAATAAGTCTGGCCATCGTCCGGTTTCCAGATGTCAATCGGAGTCCCGGCATCGGTACTTGCCTTGAGTATTTTTCCATCCGGTCCCCTTCCCCAGGGCTTTATTTTCTTGCCGGTGTCCGCATTGGGATTCCATCGCACACACTGGGCGGTGCGGGCGACGGCCGGCGCGGAGGAAATTCCCTGGACGGGAGAAGCCGGCGCGAGTGAGGAAGGCTTGGTTTTAGTTTCAGCGCCTGAGCCGGTGGCCAACGCTTCCGGTTTGGATTGGCCCAACCGTGGAGCCTGGCCTTGTTGGATCGAATGGGTCAATTCATGCGCGATCAGCCGCTGGCCCGTTTCGCTTTGCGGCGCATACTGGCCGGCGCCAAAGACGACATCCCGCCCCAGCGTGAAAGCCCGGGCATTGATCGATGCGGCAAGCCCCGCCGCCGTGTGACCGGTATGGATCTGCACCCGGCTGAAATCATGGCCGAACCGCGATTCCATCGAACGGCGGATCGGCCCGGCCAGCGACTGGCCCCCACCCTGCAATCCGCCAAGCTGATTTTCGAATTCACGCGTGAGTTGAGGGGTCTGCCCGGGCTGCTCCTGCGTTTGCACCGTTCCTTGGTCTTGATTCTGGCTCTGATTGGTCGAGTCGGTTCCGTCGGCAATGGAATAAGGGCTTTGCAGGTCCCGCTGGATGCGCTGGGCGGATGTGCTGCCAGGTGGGTTTATCGGTGGCGCGGTTTGCCGTGGTTCTGGTTTGGCGCCAGCCACGGGTTCCGGCGTCCGCAATATCCGTTCGGCCACCTGCTCCGCCTCTTGCTCGTACCGGTCTCCCGGTGCGCCGATGGATAATCGGCCGCTACTCGCCGGCGCACGTTGTAATTTCGCCGCCGGCGAATCGGCATGCACCGGCACCCGGCCGAAATTCAGACTGAACCGGAGCTTCGTGAAAATGCGGGAGTCCGGGTCGGTCGGCTCGGGCACACCGGGCGAAGCTTTCGCAGAAGATGGCGCATAAACCGAGGCTCCATCGTTTTTGCTTTGCCGCAAACCGTCCCGCTCCGACGCAAACGAGGTGGCCGGGGCCTTCGGCTTTTTCATCAGACTCGACTGATGTGTGCTCACAATCTGAATTCCTCTGATCAGTAGTTAGTAATTGGGAATTGGTCGTTGGGAATCGGAAGGGCCTTGGTCGGCCTATCCTTGGATGTCTTGTCCGCCGAAGCTTTAGCAAAGGTGGAGGGCGTTCGTGATGTTCGCTTACTGATCGGTTGGGAAGCGAACATCACGAGAGTTCCATCGCCAGCGTGGTATACGAGTCGGCATTGATCAGCGGAGTGGCGCCCGGGTAGCCGGGACTTGCCTTGGCGTGACCCAGCCAGCCGGAATAAACGTCCGCCGTCATCGTGGCATTGCTGGCATGCATGGCTTCATGCAAGACGCATCCGCCCCTGAAGTAGGCATCCGTGCTCAAAAGTGTATTCGTGCAGATATTCGAGGCATGGCTCCCTGGCGCCGAATCTCCACAGTTGCCTGAACTACAAAATGCGTCGCCGGGGGCACTGGTGCACGAATACGGATTCTTGAACATATCCGCGCGGCCGGCTTCCAACGTGGCGGCGATCGATGGCGCGGCCGCCGCCGTGCCCGCCGCCCCAAAATTATGCGTCAATGCGCTGAGTGTTTTTGGGGCCAGGGTACTGGCTCCGAGAGCCTTCGCCGCTTTATTGCACCAGCTATTGGCATCGAAGACACCTTGCTGGATGACAGTTGCCTGCTCCTTGGTGCAACCTGGATTGGCACCCATCCGCTGGAGGCGGCCTTCGGCCTTGGTCGAATTCGAAGCGCGTCCACCGGACAAAGCCTGGTCGGCTGCGCGGTCGGCCGCGCCTTCAGCGCTGTCGTTGGCCGGAGCCACTTGGAGCGAACCGCCGGCCTGCCGGCCGCCTTGCTGGACAACATGCGCCAATTCGTGGGCGAGCAGCCGTTGGTGCGACACATTTCCTGGTCCGCCCTGGTTTGCGGCAAAGACAATGTTCGAGCCCACCGTGTAGGCCTGGGCGTTGACCGCCTCGGCGGATTTCGCCGCGCGCGAATCGGAATGAACCCGCACCCGGCTGAAATCATAACCGAAACGCGGCTCCATGAAAGCACGGGACGCCGCGTCGAGTGGCTGGCCGGGCGAACGCAGGACATCGTGGACAATCGGCGGAGCTTCCGTGGACGACTGGCTGGGCGCCGCAGCCTGGCCGCTTTTGCGTTGCAGCATCGGGCCGGACTCTCGCTTCTTTTTGCACTCCTCGCACTCGCCCTCCGGGCCGGCCGCTTTGCCACAGGAACACCTGCGTTGCAGCAAACCAGTGTGCCCGGATGCAAGCGTCGTCGTCGGGATTCTCATCAGGCTCGACTGGCGTGTGCTCATGATCTGAATCCTCTTATTTTTAAATCAGTTTTGTCAACGCAACCCACTTGCTGGAACTGTCTCAGTTTGCCACAACCGACTGTAGGTCGGGGTTTATCCCCGACGCCTGTCCGCCGTAGCTTTAGCCGTTTCGACAAGCTCCCCTCGGCAAACTCGGGGCCTGAGCCCGTCGAACGGCAAGGCCCTGAGCCAGTCGATGGGCGAAGGCGGATGTCGGGCGTAAAGCCCGACCTACCATTTTGCAAAGTGATACACTACCCATTTACTCCTTCTTTGCTCTCCGCGCGATGGAGAACAATCCATCGTTTTATCCTGCGTCGCCTCGGCGAAGAAGGAATCCGGGGGGCTTGCTTGCCGGCAAGCCTGTCGGACCCCGCCTGCCCCGCGCCCATCAAATGGGCCGAACGAGTTGAACCCGTCGAAGCGGCAAAGGATGGCTGTTCGCCTCAGCCTTTTTCCGCAACAATGGAATATGTCTGGCCCGCCGGATGTTTACTGAGGAAGGGACTGCAGATCCCATTCTCCTCATAGACCGGCAGGAAGGGAGTCTGATTGTCCAAGCTGGCGTGGCCCTTGAGATGCTTCAGCGTCTCCAAGCCACACAGGTTCCATGTCGCATCCTCGCCGTTGAGATACATCGGATGAATGTGATGGGCGTCCAGCGGCGTGTTGGCTTCCGCATCCGCCTCGAAGCAGGTCACCCCTGCAGGGAGGTGCATGTTTCTGGCCCGGTACTCCTTGAGTTCATTCGAAAAAAGCCGCTGCGCATCGCCCCTCTCCACGCCTTCCCACTCAAGGTCTCCCCGACTCACCCTCATTAAGGTCCGGGGGGAAACTCCCTCGGGTGTGGGCAATCCGGTCGGCCAGGCAATCGGCAGGGGTTCACCTGTGGGATCGTTCGAGCAGGGGCGTTTGCGACGGCGCGGCTTGGTATCGGTTTTCGTCTGGGTTTGAGTCTGAGTTTGGGTTTGAGTCTGGGTTTGAGCCTGTGGCTTGGGTTGGGCCTTGGCCGTGGCTTTCTTCATCGCATCGATGGCTCGCTTGACCGCGGTAGCGGCCTTTTGCACAGCCACGCCGATCTCATGCGCGGAACTGCCGAGCAAATAGCCGACACCAAACCCGACAGCTGCGCCAATCAGCAGAAACGGAATGGCAACATCGTCCGCCACGCCGATGCCAGTGACATCATCGGCCGCCAATACGCCGGAAGCCGCGAGAGTCGTTTCGCCGATCGTAACGGCAGTGGAACCCGCCGCCACAACCTCCGTGGCCGTCGCCAGGGCGGCCTCCGCTTCCGCAACGGCGGTTGTGACTTCGATCGCCTCAGCTCCCGTGACGGCTCCGGAGCTGGATAACGCCGTGTACTGCTCCAGCAGGGCGTTCATCTCCTGGATGAGCTCAGGGGAAACCGTAATGGGTGGACCGGCGAGCCGCTGCAAGCCCGTCACGGGCGGCGCCACACTGACCGCGGAATTCGCGCCGGAAGACACCCGATCCGAATTTGCCTCAGCCTCCCTTTCGCTCTGATGAGTCTCGGGAACAATCTCTGCCGCCGATGAGACCCCGGCTCCCCGTTGTTGAACAACGTGCGTCAGTTCATGCGCCAGCAGCCTGCGCCCTTCAAGGGCGTGCGGCGAATACCGGCCGGCCCCAAACACCAACTGACTTCCCACCGTGTAGGCCTGGGCGTTGACCGCCTCGGCGGATTTCGCCGCGCGCGAATCGGAATGAACCCGCACCCGGCTGAAATCATAACCGAAGCGAGGCTCCATGAATGCGCGGGACGCCGCGTCGAGTGGCTGGCCGGGCGAACGCAGGACATCGTGGACAATGGGCGGAGCTTCCGTGGACGACTGGCTGGGCGCCGCCGCCTGGCCGCTTTTGCGTTGCAGCATCGGGCCGGACTCGCGCTTTTTTTTGCACTCTTCGCACTCGCCCTCCGGGCCGGCCGCTTTGCCACAGGCACACCTGCGTTGCAGCAAACCGCTGTGCCCGGAGACAGACGACATCATCGGTGTCCTCATCAGGCTCGACTGGCGTGAGCTCATAAATGGAAACTTTTCCCCTCCCACCGTCCTTGTCAACGCAACTCACTTGCACCTCAATTTCCTTGCGATCTTTGTGACCCTTCGTGGCAAAAGCCGGCTAGGGCCATGCATTTGCCCCCGTACCAATCAGCCGATGGATTTTGACCTGCGGAAAAAATGCGGCAGGTAGAGGATCGAAGCTGTTTGGCTTGCTTTGTTTCGTCAGGATATCTGCCCACCGCAAGAATTGCGCATGATTACGCATCTAATGGGAGGTCACCGATACCGTTTTCTGCCATCGTTGGTTCATTGGATCGACCGCTTCTTCTCAAGACGAAGCCTTCAACACCCGCGATTACCTAGCAGCCATGCTTATCTGCCGACCACGCAAAAAACCGGATGTGTACGAGTTCAGGCAATCGATCTTGAACCTCGTGCTGTCGTGCCCGGTGGAAGGAGGCAATCCTCCTGACTGCCAGCTCTGCGAATATCGAAATCTCGACCTGAGGACACGATTCGAATGGGTCCAGGGATTGACGCTCGATGAAGCCCAAGGCATCTGGGCCACCCATGAGAAATGCCTGATGCTGAAAAAATGCCAGAAATCAAGGTGAACGGCGCGGCCAATCATGGCTGATTCCTCGAGCGAGGTAGCCACAAAGGAGCGCAAAGAAACAGAGCGTGTGTCCGAAAGCCAAAAGTGAAACGCCGCCTTTTCTTCTCTTTTTTGACCTGTCCCTAAAAAACTCACTTTTGGCTTGTTTTTCGGCGGACTTTCAAATGCTAGAAACGTGATCCATCCCGGCCAAATGCGAGTGAGGCCGAGCTGCGCGCTCGGCCTCACGAAAGCCAATGACTTTATCGATCGTTCATTGAACGACCAGCGTCACGTTGGTCGAATGAGTGAGACTACCGCTGGTCCCTGTAATCGTAAGCACCTTGGTTCCCACACCAGTTTTATGGCTTGTCGTTACAGTGAGGATGGAGCTGCCCGAGCCAGCAACGGAGGTGGGATTGAAGCTTCCACCCGAACGATTGGGCAGGCCGCTTACACTGAAATTAACCGTTCCAGCGAAGCCGTTCACAGAACCGATCGTCACCGTATAGCTCGTGCTGGATCCGTGCTGGATCGTTTGGGAGCTCGGTGAAGCTGAAATCGAAAAATCGGGCGGGTTGAGGGAATTGACCACCAGCGTCACGGTCGTGGAATGCGTCAGTGTGCCGCTGGTTCCGGTAACTGTCAGCGTGTAGGTCCCAGCCGGAGTGGTCGAACTGGTCGACACGGACAGGGTGGAAGTGCCTGAGCCGTTTAGGGAGGCGGGATTAAACGTGCCGGTCGCTCCGGTTGGAAGTCCGCTCACGCTGAGGTTGGTCGTCCCGGTGAAGCCGTTCAAAGCGGTAACGGTGGTGGTGTAGTTCGTGCCTGACCCCTGGGTTACCGTTTGCGAATTGGGTGAGTCGGAAATCGAAAAGTCCGGTCCCGTAACCCAGCAGTCCGTGATCGGCGTGGCCGTAGCGGCATTGCCCGCATACGGCAGGCCAAACATGTCTTCAAGCGTCCTCAACACATTATAATGGTTGATGAGCTCGGGGTAGGTGCCGGTTTTAACCATCGGGCCGCAGAAGAAGGTCAGGACTTGGTTGTTCTGAGTCGAGTCGTCCTCATCGAACGTAACAATAAGCAAGCTATTATTAGTCTTGGCCCATTGGATGTAAGCATCGAGGTTGTTTTTTAGCCACGTGTCGCCCTGCGCAATGGTTCCGTCGTGCATGTCATCATTTAGATTTGGAATGACGAACGATACGGTCGGGAGCGTCGTATAATTTGTCGGAAAATTTGCGAAGGGCAAATTATCGGCTGGAGGAATCAGATTTGTGCCCGTGCCCTGCCAGTTTACCCACGGAGCGTGTTTGCGAGCGTAGGCGAGGAAGGTGCAATCCGTGGCTCCAATGGACGGAAGATCCTCGGAATAGCCGGCAAAACCCAGGTTCACCGCCAGCAATTGTGCCCTGAGGTTCGCATCGGTAAAACTATGCGGGCAGGAGTCATCGGTGACGCCTTGATTTGAACCCGAAAACAAATCCAGGTAGTTAGGCTCGCTAGGATGCTCGATGGCAAAGGAGTTGGTAAAGAGGGCTCCAGAATTGGCCAGTGAGTTGATATAAGGAGCCGATGAGGAGCCGTAAATTTCCGAATAACTATGATTTTCTTCGACGATGACGATCACATGATTCGGTATCGGTATGGTGGCACTGTATGCAGCTGTGGCCGCGGCGGTTGCAACCAATGCGAATAATAGATATGCTTTAACGACAGTATTGATACTGGTAGTTTTCATATTTTTATTTCTCCGGGTTTTACTATCAATTAATTCAGCCGGTTTTCGACTGAACCGAGGCATGAGGTTTCGCGCAGGGCGCCAGGGCAAGCGAATCACCATTCCGTTTCGCGAATTTAACCGAAGCGCCATATTCATTGGCCACTCAGAGCCGCCTGTAGGGACAAGACCTCAATACGGCGTAACATTCAACCGGCAGGGCTAAGCCTTTTCTTCTTTTTTGACCTGTCCCTAAAAACCATGATTTGGCAGTTCAACTTTTCTTGCCGTCCGCCGGTTCGTCAGCACAATTATTCTCATGAGCACCGTGACCGAAATCGAAGCTGCGCTGGCCAAGTTGCCGCCCGAGGAACAGCGGGAAGTTGCGGCCTGGCTCGACACCAAGCTCGCCCCGTTGGATTTCGCGACGTCCGTCGAGGAGGCATGGGCCGATGAAGTTAAGCGTCGCATAGACGAACTCGACAGTGGCCGCGTGAAAGGCGTGCCCGCCGAGCAGGTTTTCGCCCGCGCCCGCCAAATTCTGGGTCGGTGAAACCAGCCATCTTCCACCCGCAGGCCAGTGACGAGCAGGCGGCTCAATTCGTCAACCGGTGCTTCCAATAGCCCGGCTCTCTTTTTAGCGGCATCACTGCCACGATCCAAATAAAATTAGGCTCATCGAGATAAATGAGCGCATAGGGAAAGTCGTGCGCCAGATTCCGTCGTGCCGGAGGATCAAACGCCCGGTAACGCCGGGGAGCTGCACAGATCGCCGCGATCAGACCCTCGATCTCGTCATAAAATCGCCCGCCTAATTCCGGGCCGATTTCCGCGTAGTGTTGAGCAGCCTCAGCGTATTCCGCATCGGCTTCGGGGTGGAAGACATGCGACTTCACCGGCCAACGATTTTACGGATACGGGCCGATACTTCGTCGCCAGGAATGCCTTGCACTTTGCCGCTTTTAATCTCGTCCACCCGCCGCTGGATTTCCGAACGCCAGGCCGTATCTGTTTTCGGGTCAATTCCTCCGTGCTTGGCGAGCATGATGCGATCCACGAGCTCAGACACCATATCTGCGGGCAACTGGCTGGCCTCTTCGACGAGCTGATCGAGCGTCATTGGCATGGGTCATAGCTTGGCGTAATGACTTGGAAGTTCAACTTTTCTTTCGGATCACGTCTAAGGTAGGGCGCGACCGCCGGGCGCGCCGCAGTTTTTCAAAACCAATCAGAGGGTAGCCACAAAAG
>DATMNP010000018.1:0-5582 GCA_035568935.1 Opitutaceae bacterium
GTGTAGTCGCGCCCGCGACGATTGCCGGGATGATTGAACGGCTGGCCGTAGCCCACGCCCACAACGACCGCTGGAGGGACGGCACCCGATGCGCGCAAGCCGTGATACGCTTCCACGGCGATATCGAACGAGTAGTCGCCATCGAGAAAGATCAACACCGGCCAGGGCCCCGGCCCGGCTGAAGGAGCGGGCACGCGAACATAAACAGCGTAGTCGGTCTCAAGTTTGTCCGAGCGCGAAATAAACGCCGGTGTCTGTCGCGTGGGCGATGGGATCATGATGCGTTTTCGGTTTCAGTCGGTGACAGGTGCATCGCATCGGGAACGAATGCATCAACGCCGACAAGGCAAGAAGCCGGAATAAATTTTAGTATCTTTGCCACAAAAGAACCCAAAGAGCACAAAGGCAGTATTTCTCGCGAAGGATCCGAAGGTAGCGAAGGTTCAGACTTTTTGTCATTCAGAGCGCAGCGAAGAATCTCTCTTGCCTTTTCCGCAACCTGATTCGTTTTCAGCTCTCGCTCTTATTGGCACTATCTTGGAGCTTCACACTCAACGTCTGATTAGCCTGCTTTATCACGGCCTTACGGATTCCATATGTTTTGTCGAATATCATCCATCTTCTTTAGCCTAAGACAAAGGTCACAGTATGACGAGAGATTCTTCGCTGCGCTCTGAATGACAAAAAGCCCGAGCCTGAGCCCGTGCAATTTTAGCCGGGGTCGTTGCCCCCGGGCCAGCCTCAACGAGGCCGGCTACATCAAACAACGCAGGGGTTTTCTCTGCGTCCTCTGTTTTCCTCTGCGGTCTCTGCGTTAAAATTCCGAGCCTAAGCGCGTCGGGGACGCCGCGCTCCACCTTAATACCGATAATGCTCCGGTTTATACGGGCCTTCGACGGGGACGCCGAGGTACGACGCCTGCTCTTTCGTGAGCTTGGTCAGCTTCACACCGATTTTCTCCAAGTGCAGGCGCGCGACTTCCTCGTCGAGGTGCTTGGGCAGACGATAAACCCCGACCTTGTAGGTGTCCTTGTTCTTCCAGAGGTCGAGTTGCGCGAGGGTCTGGTTGGTGAAGCTGTTCGACATCACGAACGAGGGGTGGCCGGTGGCGCAGCCGAGGTTCACGAGGCGGCCTTCCGCGAGCATGTAGATGCTGCGGCCGTTGGGAAAGGTGTACAGGTCGTACTGCGGCTTCACGTTGATGCGTTTCGCGCCGGAGGTGTTGAGGCGGTCCACTTGGATCTCGTTGTCGAAGTGGCCGATGTTGCAGACGATGGCCTGGTCTTTCATCTGCTGCATGTGTTCCAGCGTGATGACGTCCTTGTTGCCGGTCGTCGTCACATAGATGTCGGCCGTGCCGAGCGTGCTTTCGATGGTGTTGACCTCAAAGCCTTCCATCGCGGCCTGGAGCGCGTTGATGGGGTCGATCTCGGTCACGACGACGCGGGCGCCGAAGCCCTTGAGCGAATGCGCGGAGCCTTTGCCCACGTCGCCGTAGCCGCAAACGCAGGCGACCTTGCCGGCGATCATGACGTCGGTGGAACGCTTGAGTCCGTCGGCGAGCGACTCGCGGCAGCCGTAAAGATTGTCGAACTTCGACTTGGTGACGGAGTCGTTGACGTTGATGGCGGGCACGCGGAGTTTGCCCTTCTCGAGCATCTGGTAGAGGCGGTGGACGCCGGTGGTCGTCTCCTCGGAGACGCCGCGCCATTCCTTGGCGATGGAAGTCCAGCGGAGCGGGTCTTCCTTGTGCACGCGCTTGAGGGTGTCCTTGATGACCTGCTCCTCGTGCGAGCCGGAAGGTGAATCGACCCACTTGTCGCCCTCTTCGAGCTCGCAACCCTTGTGGATGAGGAGCGTGACGTCGCCGCCGTCGTCGACGACGAGCTGCGGGCCCTGGCCGTTCGGGAACGAAATGGCCTTGAGCGTGAGAGCCCAGTATTCCTCGAGGGTCTCGCCCTTCCAGGCGAAGACGGGCACGCCGGACTTCGCGATGGCCGCGGCGGCGTGGTCCTGGGTGGAGAAAATATTGCACGAGGCCCAGCGCACGTCGGCGCCGAGCTCGACCAGCGTCTCGATCAGCACCGCGGTCTGGATCGTCATGTGGAGCGAGCCGGTGATGCGGACGCCCTTGAGCGGCTTGGACGGGCCGAATTTTTTGCGGACGGCCATCAGGCCGGGCATCTCGTGCTCGGCGATGGAAATTTCCTTGCGGCCCCATTCGGCGAGCGTGATATCGCGAACTTGGAAGTCTTCGCCGGATTTGGTTTGGGCAGTAGTGGACATAGGATGAAAGGAGTCAGGATTCAGGAGACAGGAAGCCGAAGTTTTGAGCGGAGAGTCCAGAGCTAGAGTCGAGAGGTGACAGATTCAGGCCCTCATACTTGGGCGTTGGATGTTCGATGTTGGACGTTGGATGTTCGCGGCGCGACCCACCTTACTTGAGCGCCGCAAGGAGTTCCTTGGCCTTGTTGGTGTTTTCCCAGGGGAGGCCGGCTTTTCCGAAGTGGCCGTAGTTGGTCGTCGAGCGGTAAATCGGGCGGAGCAGGTTGAGCTGCGAGATGATTTCCGCGGGCTTGAAGCCGAAAACCTTCTGGACGGCCTTGACGATCTTTTCGTCGGAGACCGTGCCGGTGCCCTGCGTGTCGACGTAAACGCTGACCGGGTCGGGATAGCCGATGGCGTAGGCGACCTGCAACTCGACGCAACTGGCGAGGCCGGCGGCCACGATGTTTTTCGCGACCCAGCGGCACATGTAGGCGGCCGAGCGATCGACCTTCGAGGGGTCCTTGCCGGAAAACGCGCCGCCGCCGTGGCGGCCCCAGCCGCCGTAGGTGTCGACGATGATCTTGCGTCCGGTGAGTCCGGAGTCGCCCTGCGGGCCGCCGACGACAAAACGCCCGGTCGGGTTGATGAGAAATTGCGTGCGCTTCGTCAGCATGCGGGCCGGGAGGACTTTCTTGATGACGTTCTCGATCAGGTAGCGCTCGATCTGGGCGTGCTCGACGTCGGCCGTGTGCTGCGTGGAGATGACGACGTTGACGGCCTCGACGGGCTTGCCGTCCACGTAGCGGATGGAAACCTGCGACTTCGCGTCGGGCCGCAGCCAGTGGACCTTGCCGCTCTTGCGGACCTTGGTCAGCTCGCGACCGAGGCGGTGGGCAAACATGATCGGCGTGGGCATGAGCTCGCGCGTTTCGCTGCAGGCGTAGCCGAACATCAGGCCCTGGTCGCCGGCGCCCTGCTCCGCCTTTTTTTTGCCCTTGGCCTTCACCGCATCGACGCCCTGGGAAATGTCGGGCGACTGCTTGGTAAGGAGATTGGTGACGAAAATCTGGTCGGCGTGAAACACGTCGTCATTGTTCACGTAGCCGATGTCGCGGATGGCGGCGCGCACGATGGCCTCGTAGTTGAGCTTGGCGCGCGTGGTGATCTCGCCGGCGAGGACAACCTGGTTGGACTTGACCATCGTCTCGCAGGCGACACGGCTGAACTTGTCCTGCGCGAGGCAGGCGTCGAGCACGCTGTCGGAGATAAGATCGGCAACTTTGTCGGGATGGCCCTCGCCGACCGACTCGGAGGAGAAAACAAAGGTTTTGGACATAAATATGTGCCTAAAAAAAGCATCCGGCACGGCCGCATGCAAGTTCAATATCAACGTATGCGGATTCCTTGATATGAAAAATGCACACCAGTAAATTTCCGGCAAACCGCTCCGCCAATTCGTTCGCGGTTGAAATTTCCCCGCGCTTCGCAAAGACTTCATACGATGGAGAGTTCCGCGTCGAACACGCCTGCCTTCAATTTCGAAACTGCCTGTTAATCCAATCCCCAACCATTACTTGCCCATGCCTTCTCCCATCCTCGACCAGGAAGCCATCGACAACCTTCGCATGCTCGACGCCGACGGCGGCGACACGTTTCTCCGTGAAATCATCGGCGTTTTTATCGAAGACGCGCCCCAGCGCATCGCAGAAATCGACCAAAGCCTCGCCAGCGGCGACACCGCCACATTCATCCGCGCTGCCCACACCATCAAAGGCTCCTCGTCCAACGTCGGCGCCGCCGCGCTCCGGGCCGCCGCCGAAAAACTCGAGCACTACGCCAAGAAAAACGGCCTGGTTGATGTCGCCACCCTTATCGCCGACGTTAAAACCGAGTTTGCCAGCGCGAAAACGGCGCTGAACGGGCTGCTGACGCCGCCCTGAACGTTGGATGTTGGGGGGAAGCATTCGTCATTTTTAATTGGCCATTCGTAATTCTGAATTTCCCCCCATGCCCTTCCAGCCACCCGGCGATTGTCCCGTTTGCGGCGAGCCTGTCCCCGCCGGCCGCAAATCCTGCCCCCAGTGCGGCTCCGACGAGCGCAGCGGCTGGAGCGATGAAACCCAGCAAGACGCCCTCGACCTGCCCGGCGAAGATTTCAATTACCGGGATTTTGTGGACAAGGAATTTGGCTCGGGTGGCCGCCGCGCCAAGCCACCGCTTTTTTGGTGGATCGTCGGCCTGGTCATGGTCGCAGTGCTGATCTGGCAGTTGGTAATTCGTATTTGGTAGTTGGCCTGCCCGCCGTAGCCTTGGCGAAGGCGGATCATGGGGCGTAGTTGGGAATTGGTAGTTAGTAGTTGGTAATTCGTCATTCGTCATTCGGGTTTCGTCATTCGGATTCCGCGCTTCGCGCCGGATTCGCTGCTACTCTGCTGCATGAACGACCCCCTGCCCTGCCTGGAAAACCGCCTTAAGACTCTGGCCACGGGCGAACGCCCGCAGGAGCGGTTGGAAAAACTTGGGCCCGCCGCGCTGAGCGATACCGAACTGCTGGCCATGCTCCTACGCAGCGGCACCCGCGGAAACGACGTGCTCACGCTCGCCTCACGCCTCATCGCCGAGGCCGGTTCGCTGGCCGGGCTGATCGCCTGGCGCGAGCCGGATTTCCAGAAACTCCACGGCATCGGGCGCGTGAAAGCGCTGCAGCTTGTCGCCGTGATGGAGATGGCGCGCCGCGTCATCGGACAGCAGGCGGGCGAAACGCCGCTGCTCAACCGCGCCGACCTCGTCGCCACGCACCTCGCGCCCATTGTGGCGGGGCTGGAGGTCGAAAAATTCTGGGTGCTTTGTCTCAACCGGAAGAACCGCCTGATCAAACGCATCGAAGTCACCTCCGGCACCGCCGCCAACACCCTGGTCCACCCGCGCGAAGTTTTCCGCGCCGCCATCCGCGAAGGCGCAACCGCCGTCATTTGCGCGCACAACCATCCCAGTGGCGACCCGGCCCCCAGCGCCGCCGACCTGCAGGTGACGCGCCAGCTGCGCGAAGCGGCAAAAATCGTGGACATCATCCTGATTGACCACGTCATCATCGGCCGCGCCGCCGCCGACCCGGCCGGCCTGGGTCACTATAGTTTTCGCAGTGCGAACCTGCTCTGACGCAAGTCGGGGCTCAGGTCGCACAAGTAATTGTTCAACTATGAAGAAGAAACCTCCATAAAACTGAACCTGCGGTTCCGTCCGCAGTAGCTTATCGGCACCGGCGTGACTGGCAACGGTCGGGTCGGAAGCTGCCGAGACAATATACCGGCGTC
>DATMNP010000019.1:0-18746 GCA_035568935.1 Opitutaceae bacterium
CTTGCGCTTGCCGCGGACGGTGCCTTCGAACGAAACGATGCCGTCGATGCGGGCCATTTCGGCGGCATCCTTCGGGCGGCGGGCTTCGAACAGCTCGGCCACGCGCGGGAGACCACCGGTGATGTCCTTGGTCTTCGAGGCCTGGCGGGGCGTCTTGGCGAGCAGCGCACCCGGCTGGATGATGTCACCTTCATTGACGGCGATCTGCGCGCCGACGGGAATCGAGTAGGCGGCGAGAGGCTTGCCCTTTTCGTCGCGGATTTCGACCTGCGGATTAAGATCTTCCTTGTGCTCAATGACGACCGTGGCAATGCGCCCGGTGGAGTCGTCGAGTTCGCGCTTCACGGTCACGCCGGGGATCATGTCCTTGAACGCGAGCGTGCCACCCTTTTCGGAGAGCACGGGCACGTTGTAAGGATCCCATTGCGCGAGGATGGCGCCTTTCTCGATCTTTTCGCCGTCACCGACGTGCAGGAACGACCCGACGACGATGTTGTAGGTCTCAAGCTCCTTGTCCTCGGCATCGAGGATCTGGATGGTGCCGGTTTTGTTGAGCACGATGCTCGCCTCGTCGCCGGTCTGCACGAGGCGGAGGCCGCGGTAGCGCACGATGCCGCTGGCGCGGACGCGAATTTCGGGCGTCTTGAAGCCGCCGGAAGCCACGCCGCCGATGTGGAAGGTACGCATGGTGAGCTGCGTGCCGGGCTCACCGATGGACTGCGCGGCGATGATGCCGACGGAGTCACCGATCTTGGCGACCTTGTTGGTGGCGAGGTTGATGCCGTAGCTCTTGGAATCGATGCCGATGCGGCCGGTCGAGGTGAGCGGCGACATGACTTTGACGCGCTCGAGGCTGCTGTCCTCGATCTTGTGCGCAATCTCCTCGGTGATGAGCTCGCCGGAACCGACGAGCAGTTCGGAGGGATTGAGCGGGTTGAAGATGTCGTCGCTCGCGCAACGGCCCACAATGCGTTCGCGCAGGGAAACGATTTCGTCGTCACCCTCGAAGATGGCTTTCTTCCAGATGCCGTCGCGCGTGCCGCAATCATCATCGCTGATGACCACGTCCATGGCGACGTCGCAAAGCTTGCGGGTGAGATAGCCGGCGTCGGCGGTCTTGAGGGCGGTGTCGGCGAGGCCCTTGCGGGCGCCGTGCGTGGAGATGAAGTATTCGAGGACGGTGAGGCCCTCGCGGAACGAGGACAGGATGGGACGCTCGATGATTTCGCCGGACGGCTTGGCCATGAGGCCGCGGGTGCCGCACAGCTGGCGGACCTGCTGCTTGTTGCCGCGCGCGCCGGAATCCATCATGATGTAAACCGGGTTGACCTCGGTCTTGCCTTCGTTGGATTCGAGTTTCGCGAAAACTTCCTTGGCGATCTTGTCGGTCGCGCCGGTCCAGATATCGACAACCTTGTTGTAGCGCTCGCCGTCGGTGATGATGCCCTTGTTGAACTGGGCCTCGACCTCGGTGATTTTTTTCCGGGATTCGGCGACGATGTCCTTCTTGCTTTCAGGAATGATCATGTCGTCGATGCCGATGGAGATGCCGGCCTGGAACGCGGTTTGGAAGCCGAGTTCCTTGAGCTTGTCGAGCATCTCGATGGTCACGGCATCGCCCGCGACTTTGTAAGTGTTGAGGATGAGGTCGCCGAGCTTGGACTTCGGGACGGCGAAGTTCACGAAGCCGAGGCCGACGGGCCAGATCTGGTTGAAGATCACGCGGCCGACCGTGGTGCGGACGACCTTGCGGTCCTTGTTGCCGTAAACCGTGTCGCGGCCGAAGTCAGGATTGGGAATGTCGACCCAGTCGTGCATCTTGAACGCGCCGTCGGCCTTGGCGTAAAGGACTTCCTGCAGGCCGCTGAGCAGCGGCACGCGCTGATCCTTGGCGGGCTTTTTGCGCGGCTCGATGGTGAGATAGTAGGCGCCGAGGACGATGTCCTGCGACGGCGTGAGGATGGGCTTGCCCGACGACGGCGAAAAGATGTTCGACGTCGCCATCATGAGGAGCTTGCACTCCATGATGGCCTCGAGCGAGAGCGGCACGTGCACGGCCATCTGGTCACCGTCGAAGTCGGCGTTGTAGGCCGTGCAGACGAGCGGATGGATGCGAATGGCCTCGCCTTCGATGAGGATGGGCTCGAAAGCCTGGATCGAAAGGCGGTGCAGCGTGGGCGCGCGATTGAGCAGCACCGGGTGGCCCTTGGTGACTTCCTCGAGGATGTCCCAGACCTCCGGCGATTTTTTCTCAATCATCTTGCGGGCGCCGCGCACGGTGTGCACGAAGCCGAGTTCCTTGAGGCGGCGGATGATGAACGGCTCGAACAGCACGAGCGCCATTTTCTTCGGCAGGCCGCACTGGTGGAGCTTGAGTTCGGGGCCGATGACGATGACGGAGCGGCCGGAATAATCGACGCGCTTGCCGAGCAAATTCTGGCGGAAGCGGCCCTGTTTGCCCTTGAGCATGTCGCTGAGCGATTTCAGCGGACGGTTGCCGGCGCCGGTGACGGGGCGGCCGTGGCGGCCGTTGTCGAAGAGCGCATCAACGGACTCCTGCAGCATGCGCTTTTCGTTGTGGATGATGACGTCGGGCGTCTTCAGCTGCATCAGGTTTTTCAACCGGTTGTTGCGGTTGATGACGCGGCGGTAGAGATCGTTGAGATCGGAGGTGGCGAAGCGGCCGCCCTCGAGCGGGACGAGCGGGCGCAGGTCCGGCGGGATGACGGGCAGCACTTCGAGGACCATCCACTCGGGACGGGACTTGGAATGGATGAAGCCCTGGATGACCTTGAGGCGCTTCGAGAGCTTCTTCTTGATCTGCTTCGAGCGCGTGGCGCGCATCTGCTCCTGCAACTCGGCCACGGTGGCATCCATGTCCATCTTGGCGAGGGCATCGCGGACGGCCTCGGCACCCATCTTGGCGGTGAAGGAATCGTCGCCGTATTCGTCGAGGGCCTGGCGGTACTCGGTGTCGGTGAGAAGCTGGCGGGGCTCGAGGGGGGTCTTGCCCGGGTCGATGACCATCAGGTTCTCATAATAGATCACGCGCTCGAGGGCGCGGGCGGTCATGTCGAGCAGCAGGCCGAGGCGGCTGGGCATCGACTTGAGGAACCAGATGTGCGCCACCGGCACGGCCAGCTCGATGTGGCCCATGCGCTCGCGGCGGACGCGGGCGACGGTCACCTCGACGCCGCAGCGGTCGCACACCACATCCTTGTACTTGATGCGCTTGTATTTTCCGCAGGCGCACTCGTAGTCGCGCACCGGGCCGAAAATCTTCTGGCAGAAAAGGCCGCCCGGCTCGGGCTTGAAGGTGCGGTAGTTGATCGTCTCGGGATTCTTGACTTCGCCCTTCGACCATTTGCGGATGGTGTCGGGTGAAGCGACGGTGATGGAAACGCAATCGAAGGCGTTTTCCTCGAGCCCGATGGCGGAGCGGGCTTCGTCGCGGGTGGAGGCGGCTGTTTCGGTAGGCTGAATCATTTGGTATCTCCCGGTTCTATGAAGTTAATAAATCGGTCAGGCGGCGCGGCGTTCAGGAGCCGAAGCCAAGCGCATCGCGCTTGCTGAGCTTGATGTCGAGGCCGAGTGATTGGATTTCCTTGATGAGGACGTTGAACGACTCAGGGGTGCCGGCGACGAGGGTGTTGTCACCCTTGACCAGCGATTCGTAGATCTTGGTGCGGCCGTTCACGTCGTCGGACTTGACGGTGAGGAGTTCCTGGAGCGTGTGCGCCGCGCCGTAGGCTTCGAGCGCCCACACTTCCATTTCGCCGAAACGCTGGCCGCCGTACTGGGCCTTGCCGCCGAGCGGCTGCTGCGTGACGAGCGAGTAAGGGCCGACCGCGCGCGCGTGGATCTTGTGCGACACGAGATGGTTGAGCTTCATCATGTAGATGTAGCCGACCACGACCTCCTGGTCGATTTTCTCGCCGGTGCGCCCGTCGTAGAGGGGGCTCTTGCCGGAGGACGGCAGCTTGGCTTCCTTGAGATAGTCGCGGACTTTCTTTTCGGAAATGCCGTCGAACACGGGCGTGGCCACGGTGATGCCGAGCTTTTTGCAAGCCCAGCCCAGGTGCGTTTCCAAGACCTGGCCGACGTTCATGCGGGAAGGAACGCCGAGCGGATTGAGGCAGATCTCGACCGGTGTGCCATCGGGCAGGAAGGGCATGTCTTCCTCGGGGACGATCTTGGCGACGACGCCCTTGTTGCCGTGGCGGCCGGCCATCTTGTCGCCGACTTCGAGCTTCTGCTTCGTCGCGACGTAAACCTTGACCTGCTTGATGGCGCCATTGCCGGCGTCTTCGCCGGACTCGATCGAGGCGATCTTGCGTTCGCGGTCGCCTTCGAGCTCGTCGAACTTGCCCTGGTAGCTGCCGATGATCTCCATGATCTTGATGCGCACGGGCGAAGGATCGATCTGCACGTGCTTGGAGACGGCGGCGAGTTTGCGCAGGAGCGTCTTGGTGATCTTGCGATTGGCGGGAATGATGACTTCGCTCGTTTCGCCGTTGACGACGTCGAGCGGAATTTTTTCGCCGAGGAGGATGTTGGAGAGCGCCTCGGTCAGGCCCTCGCGCAGCTTGTCCATCTGCGTCTTGTATTCTTCCTGGATCTGTTTCACCTGGCGGCGACGATCGGAGGGCGAGAGTTTCTCCTCCTGGTTGTCGATGCGGGAGGAAACTTTCACGTCCATGATGATGCCGGCGGCACCAGAGGGGACGACCAGCGAGGTGTCCTTCACGTCCGCGGCCTTTTCGCCGAAGATGGCGCGGAGGAGCTTTTCCTCGGGCGCGAGCTCGGTTTCGGACTTGGGCGTGATCTTGCCGACGAGGATATCGCCGGGCTTCACCTCGGCGCCGATGCGGATGACGCCGTTGTGGTCGAGGTTCTTGAGCGCCTCCTCGCCGACGTTCGGGATGTCGCGCGTGATTTCCTCGGGCCCGAGCTTGGTGTCGCGGGCGGTGACTTCAAATTCCTGGATGTGGATGGAGGTGAAGATGTCCTCGCGGAGCACCTTCTCGGAGATGAGGATGGCGTCCTCGAAGTTGTAGCCGTTCCACGGCATGAACGCCACGAGCACGTTGCGGCCGAGGGCCATCTCGCCCTGGTCGGTCGAAGGACCGTCGGCGATGATCTGGCCGGCCTTGATCTTCTGGCCCTTCTCGACGATGGGCTTCTGGTTGAAGCAGGTGCCCGCGTTCGAGCGCATGAACTTGCGCAGCTCGTAAACGTAAACGTGGCCCTTCTCATCGGTCTTGGGACTGCGGTCGAAATTGCGCGGGAGTTCGCCGTCCTTGGTGACGATGATGCGTTTCGCGTCAACGGAGGCGACAATGCCGGCCTCGTCGGCGACCACGACGATCTTCGAGTCGCGCGCGACGCGCTCCTCGATGCCGGTGCCGACAAACGGCGCCTCGGCCTGCAGCAGGGGCACGCCCTGGCGTTGCATGTTGGCGCCCATGAGCGCGCGATTCGCGTCATCGTGCTCAAGGAAGGGAATCATGCCGGCGGCGATCGAAATGACCTGCTTCGGCGACACGTCCATGTAATCGACCTCGCCCGCGGGCACTTCGAGAAACTCGCCGTCTTTTCGGACCGTGACCTTGCCGACGAAATAATTCTTGTCGTCGATCTCGGCGTTGGCCTGGGCGATGACCTTGGCCTCTTCCTGGTCGGCGGTGAGGTAATCGATCTTGTCGGAGACGCGGCCGTCCTTGACGAGGCGGTAGGGCGTCTCGATGAAACCAAATTCGTTGACGCGGGCGTAGGTCGAGAGCGAGTTGATGAGGCCGATGTTCGGGCCTTCGGGCGTCTCGATCGGGCAAATGCGGCCGTAGTGCGACGGATGCACGTCGCGAACCTCGAAGCCGGCGCGCTCGCGGTTGAGACCTCCCGGCCCGAGGGCGGAAAGGCGGCGCTTGTGCGTGACCTCCGCGAGCGGGTTGATCTGGTCCATGAACTGCGAGAGCTGGCTGCGGGCGAAGAAATCGCGGATAACGGTCGTCAGCGCCTTCGGGTTGATGAGCTTCTGCGGTGTGATGGAATCGACGCTCTGGTCGTACATCGTCATGCGTTCGCGCACGAGGCGCTCGGTGCGGGCGAGGCCCACACGGCACTGGTTGGCGAGGAGTTCGCCCACGGTGCGGACGCGGCGGCTGCCGAGGTGGTCGATGTCGTCAACCACGCCCACGCCCTTTTTCAGGCGGACGAGGTATTTCGTGGCGGCGACGATGTCACCGCTCTCGAGGATGCGCTGCTCGAGGTCGACCTTGAGGCCGAGCTTCTGGTTGACCTTGTAGCGGCCGACGCGGCCGAGGTCGTAGCGCTTCGGGTCGAAAAAGAGGCGCTTGAGGAGGGCCTTGGCGTTGGCCGTGGTGGGCGGTTCGCCGGGGCGGAGGCGCTTGTAGATTTCCTTGAGCGCCTCCTCTTCGTTGCGGGTCGGATCCTTCTTGAGCGCGCGGATGAGGGCACCCTCGTCCACCGCGGTGTCGATCACGCGGATGGCGGGAATCTCGTGTTTTTCAAAGGTGCGGACGATCTGCTTCGTCAACGGCTCGAACGCGCGGGCGAGGACAACGCCCTTCTGCGCATCGATGACGTCCTCGACGAGCACGAGCGTGCTGACGTTTTCCATGTCGAGGGCCTTCGTGACCTTGAGATCCTTGATCTCGTAGAACAAATTGAGGATATCGACGTCGGCGCTGTAGCCGATGGCGCGGAGGAGGGTCGTGATGAGGAATTTCCGGCGGCGGCGGCGGCGGTCGAGATAGACGTAGAGCAGGTCGTTGTTGTCGAACTGCACCTCGAGCCAGGTGCCGCGGTCGGGGATGATGCGGAAGGAGTGGAGCAGCTTGCCGTTGGGGTGCGGGGCGACCTCGAAGGCGATGCCGGGCGAGCGGTGGAGCTGCGAGACGACGACGCGCTCGGCGCCGTTGATGATGAAGGAGCCGCGCTCGGTCACCATGGGGATCTCGCCCATGTAGATGTCCTCGTCCTTGATGAAGTCCTCTTCGCGCAGGCGGAGCTTCACGTAGAGCGGCACGGAATACGTAATGCCTTCACGGATACACTCAAGCTCGGTGCTCTTCGAGTCGCCGATGGTGTAGGAGACGTACTCGAGGACGAGGCGGCCATCGTAACTCTCGATGGGGAAGACCTCGCGGAAGACGGCCTCGAGGCCCTGGTTCTTGCGCTGTTTTTCGGGCACGCCCTTCTGCAGGTACTCGAGATACGAGGTGATCTGGATCTCGATGAGGTTGGGCGGTGCAATGACTTCTTTGAGCTTACCGAAGTTGATGCGTTCGGCGTGAGTGCGGTCGGCCATGGATATTCCCGGTTGAGTTAGGTGAAAAAAGCGAAGCGCGTTCCGGCCGTCAGCGGGCGCGGAAACTGGAACTGTAATGCAATTTTAAAAAAGGGCAAAGGACAGGCTGCGCAAGTGCGCGGCCTGTCCCGAAAATTTCGTCGGATTTTGGTTGAGTGGGCGCCAAGCGGATCACTTGAGCTGCACTTTTGCGCCGGCGGCCTCGAGCTTCTTCTTGATCTCCTCGGCCTCCGCCTTGGCGACGTTTTCCTTGACGGGCTTCGGGGCGCCGTCGACGAGGTCCTTGGCCTCCTTGAGGCCGAGGCTGGTGATGGCGCGGACTTCCTTGATGACGCCGATCTTGTTCGCGCCGGACTCGAGAAGCATGACGGTGAATTCCGTCTGCTCGACGGCGGCGGCGGGCGCAGCGGCCCCAGGGGCGGCGGCGGCGACGGCAGCGGCGGCGGAAACGCCCCACTTGCCTTCGAGGTCTTTGACGAGGGCGGCGAGTTCGATCACCGGCTGGCTGGAAAGCCATTCGATGACTTGGTCTTTTGTGATGTTGCTCATGGTTATCTCCTGAACCGACTAGCGGCGGCGGGAAGTGCTGCGCGTTTAAGGGACGTATCCCCTAGCCTGTTCGTTTGGTTTTTTGCTCCTGGCGCGCAGCGAGAAATCGCGCGCGCCGGAAAATTTTTGGTGGGTGGTTAAAAAATCAGGCGGCGGCGGGTTGTTCCTTTTTGACCTTGGCGTCGAGCACGCGGACGAAGGCGGCGGCGTTCTGCGTGAGCAGGCCGAGCAGTTGCGAACGGAGCGCATCGAAGGACGGGAGGTCGGCGATCATGGCGAGATCGGCGGCACTGATGATCTTTTTGTCCATCACGCCGATCTTCACCTCGAGTTTTTTCTTCTCCTCGAAGAACTTCTTGAGAATCTTGGCGACGCCGGCGGAGTTTTTTCCACCGACCACGACGGCGGTCGGGCCGATCAGCGCCTTCTCGAACTCGGGCAGGCCGAGGGCCTTGGCCGCGACGCGGAGCGAGCTGTTTTTCACGACGTGAAATTCAGCCTTCTCGGTGTCGAGGCGCTTGCGCAGCTCGGCGACGTCGGCGACGGAGACGTTGGTGAAATTGGCGAGGATGACGTAGTCGGACTTCTTCAGGTGGGTCTCGACCTCGGCGATCAGGTATTGTTTTTCGGCTCTCATGGTCGTGGCGGGTTAGTATTTGCTGAATTCGGCCGAGTTGATGTGAACGGCCGGGCTCATCGTCGAGGAGAGCGCAACCGTCTTGATAAAGTTGCCTTTGAAAGCGGCGGGCTTGGCCTTGCCCACGGCCTCGAGCACCACGGCGGCGTTTTCGAGCAGCTGCGCGGCGGTAAACGAGCGCTTGCCGATGCCGACGCCGATGTTGGCGGCCTTGTCCATCTTGAATTCCACGCGGCCGGCTTTCACGGCCTTGATGCCGGCGGCGATGTCATCGGTGACGGTGCCGGATTTTGGATTGGGCATGAGGCCCTTGGGGCCGAGGACGCGCGCGATGGTGCGGACTTCCTTCATGGCCTCGGTGGTGGCGATGGCGACGTCGAAATCGAGCCAGCCTTCGTTGATCTTGGCCATGATGTCCTTGAGGCCGGCATGGTCGGCGCCGGCGGCGATGGCTTTCTGCGGGTCGTCGGTGAAGACGAGCACGCGGACTTTTTTGCCGGAGCCGTTGGGCAGCGGGGTGGTGCCGCGGACCATCTGGTCGCCCTGCGTGGCATCCACGCCGAGGCGGAGGGAAAGTTCGACGGTTTCGTCGAACTTCGCCTTGGGGAACTTGGCGAGGATTTCCACCGCGTCTTTCAACGGGTAGTCCTTGGTGAGGTCAGCGGCCTGGAGGGCGCTGCGATAACGTTTGCTCTTTTTTTCCATGTAGACTCCTTGCGGTGCGAACGTCCCTGGGGGGACTCCCGCGGTGAGTGGTTTGTGTTGGTTGACGAAAAATTCAGTCGATGACTTCGATGCCCATGTTGCGGGCGGTCCCGGCGATGACCTTGATGCCGGCGTCGTCGGACTTGGCATTGAGGTCGGCTTTTTTGAGGTGGTAGATTTCGAGAAGCTGCTTGCGGGTGACCTTGCCGACCTTGTCCTGGTTGGGCCGGGCCGAGCCGCTGGCAATGTTCGCCGCCTTCTTGAGGAGGACCGAAGCCGGGGGCGACTTGAGGATGAAGGTGAAGCTCTTGTCGGAATAAACCGTGATGACGACCGGCAGGATCATGCCGTTCTGATCCTTGGTCCGGGCGTTGAAATCCTTACAGAACGCCATGATGTTGACGCCCTGGGCGCCAAGCGCGGGACCGACGGGCGGCGCGGGATTGGCAGCGCCGGCGGGAAGTTGGAGGCGGATGTAGCCTTGGATTTTCTTAGCCATGTGGATTCAGGTAAATAGGTGGTGGATGGGTGCGGGTTGGCGGCGCGTTATTCAGTCAGGCGTTGCACCTGCCAGTATTCGAGCTCGACCGGGGTGAACCGGCCAAAAATGGAAACAGAGATCTTGAGTTTGCCGCGATCGGGATCGATTTCGTCGATGCGCCCATTGAGGTTGGCAAAGGGGCCGTCGGTGATCTTCACTTCTTCGCCGACTTCGTATTGGACTTTCGGCACTTCCTTGCCGCTGGCGGCCTCAATGCGGGCGCGAACCTCGTCGATCTCGGACTGGCGAAGCGCGGCGGGATGGTCGCCGCCGACAAAGCCGATGACGCCCGCGACTTCCTTGACGAAATACCACGGCTTGTTGATGACCTGGCCTTCCTCATAGAGGCGCATCTGGATAAAGACGTAGCCGGGATAGAGCTTGCGGACCTTGGTGGATTTCTTGCCGGCCTTCACCTCGGAGACAACTTCCGTGGGCAGGAGCACCTCGAAGATGTGGTCGTCGAGTTCCTCGGCCTTTTTGAATTTCTCAATGTAGTTCTTCACCTTGTTCTCCTGGCCGGAGAGGGTGTGAAGGGCGAACCATTGGGCGCCGGCGTGGACGGAGGTTTCTGCAGTCATGGGCGGCAAAGGTTCAACGAACCAGCTTGGTGAAGAGATCGACGACCTGGTAGAGCGCAAAATCGCAAATGCTCGTGAAAAGCCCGAGGACCACGGTGGCCACGATGACGACGATGGTGGAATCGCGCAGCTCCAGCTTCGACGGCCACGAAGCTTTTTTGAGCTCGCCGATCATTTCGCCGAAGAAGATACGTGTACTGCTGAACGGATTTTTCATGGACTTGGCTGGCAGGGGCGGAGGGACTCGAACCCCCAACCGACGGTTTTGGAGACCGCTACTCTACCAATTGAGCTACACCCCTGTGCTGGTTTCTTAGACGACGCAGCCGAGGCCCTTGTTCAGAAGCCTCGGCGTTTCGCCGGAATGTTTATGGGTTAAAAGGTTACTCGATGATTTCGGTGATACGACCGGCACCGATGGTGCGGCCGCCTTCGCGGATGGCAAAACGCTGGGTCTTTTCCATGGCGATCGGGCAGATCAGGTCGATTTCAACGCTGATGTTGTCACCGGGCATGATCATCTCGACGCCTTTCGGCAAATTGATGATGCCCGTCACATCGGTCGTGCGGAAATAAAACTGGGGACGGTACCCGTTGAAGAACGGGGTATGGCGGCCGCCCTCTTCCTTGGAGAGGACGTAAATCTCGGCCTTGGCCTTCTTGTGCGGGGTGATGGTCTTCGGGATCGCGAGGACCTGGCCGCGCTCGATGCCTTCTTTTTCAATACCGCGGAGGAGGATGCCGACGTTGTCACCCGCCTGGCCGCTGTCGAGCAGCTTGCGGAACATTTCGATGCCGGTCACGACGGAGGTCGTCGTGTCGCGAAGGCCGATAATTTCAACGGTGTCGTTGACCTTGATCGTGCCGCGCTCGATGCGGCCGGTGGCAACCGTGCCACGACCGGTGATCGAGAAGACGTCCTCGACCGACATCAGGAACGGCTTGTCGTTCTCGCGAACGGGTTCCGGGATGTCATTGTCGATGGCGTCCATCAGGTCGCTGATGGCTTTTTCGCCTTCCGGCTTGCCTTCAAGGGCGGCGGTGGCGGAGCCACGGATGATGGTCGCGGTATCGCCGGGAAATTGATACTTGGTCAGGAGTTCGCGGATCTCCATCTCGACGAGGTCGAGGAGTTCCTTGTCGTCGATGAGGTCGACCTTGTTGAGGAAAACGACGATCTTCGGCACGCCGACCTGGCGGGCGAGGAGGATGTGCTCGCGGGTCTGCGGCATCGGGCCGTCGGCGGCGGAAACGACGAGGATGGCGCCGTCCATCTGCGCGGCACCCGTGATCATGTTTTTCACGAAATCGGCGTGGCCGGGGCAGTCAACGTGCGCGTAGTGGCGCTTGTTCGACTCATATTCCACGTGGGCGACGGAGATCGTGACGATCTTCGAGGCATCGCGAACGGTGCCGCCTTTGGCAATATCCGCGTAGGATTTGACCTCGGCGAGGCCTTTGCGCGCCTGGACCGCGAGAATCGAGGTGGTAAGCGTGGTTTTTCCGTGGTCAACGTGGCCGATTGTGCCGACGTTCACGTGCGGTTTCTTGCGTTCGAATGTACCTTTAGCCATGTGGGTTTGAGACGGTTGAGTTGATGAAGTTGATTAGTTTATTAGGGTGACCCCTTGTTTAACGTCGTAGAAGTCATCGACGCTGACCTGGAGCCCAGAACCGGATTCGAACCGGCGACCTCGTCCTTACCAAGGACGTGCTCTGCCAACTGAGCTATCTGGGCAGACCTAGGTAGGTCAAAATATTGAAAAAAGAGTTAAGAACGTGGATGTCGCATTCCGCTCCGTCAACTGAAATTTTGCACAATGTACACAAAAACTTCAGGGCCCGATGCGCACATGGAAAAAACCCGGTTGCAACCGGGCGCCCAGCTGGAATTTTTCCGCCAAATAAGCCCCGAAATACGCGTCCACGGCCTCATTGCCCGAGCTATGTATGAGCTGCGGCGGCCCGATGAGCCCCATGGCGTTTACCGCCACCAAAAACTCCAGCGGCGCCCAATCCCCCGCCATCGGCGCCGCCGCTTCGGGCAGGGCCTGCGCCAGCACCGGTTCCCCCGTGCCGGTCGCCGATACTTCGGCAAAGCCGCCCCTCGCCGCCAGCGGTTCCGCCGTGAGGTCCACCCGGCCCAAACCCTGCAATGGCCGCGGCGACGTGCCCACCGCGAGCGCATCGACCGGCCGCACCGGTGTTGCCACCGCCGCGGGAAACCGCAGCGCCAGCGCGTTCTCACCGAACAGCAGCTTCGGCTCGATCGCCGCAAACGCCGTGTCGGGTTCACGCGCCACGCCTACCGACAGGTGTTGCGGCTGGACATTCCGCCGCGTCGGCAAAAACAGCGGCGTTGGATCGAACAACTCGGCCTGCTCGCGCACCTCTTCATCCGTCGTCCCGCTATCGAGCCGCGTCAACCCCACCGTCGGCACGGGTCGCGGCGGCGCCACCGCCTGGGGCGGGGCCGGCGAGCGGGAAAACAGCCACAGGACAACGACCGCCATCGACAGCGCCCCCACACCGGCGATCAGCCAGATGCGCGGCTCTCCTCCGCCCTGCGGCGCACCCGCGGAAGCTTTCGGTGCATCGGCCATGGCTCACTTGTCCGCCGCCGGCTCCTCAAACGCGACCTGCACGTAAGTAAAACCCGCCGCCGCCGCCAGCGCCCGGATGTCGGCGATGTCCTGCATGGGCACGCGCCGGTCGGCGCGGATGAGCAGCGCCGGCGCCTTGTGCTCCTTTGCGCGCTCCTGCAGCCAGCTGCCCAGCCGTGTAAAATCGACCATCCCCTCATTCACCAGCGCCACACCCGGCCGCGGCACGCTGATAAAGACATTCGTCGCGACTGCGCCCGCGCGCGCGCCCTCCATCGTCGGCAGCGCAAACCCGCCCTTCAACCTCACCCCCAGCCCTGGCGCCAGCACGAAACGCGATCCAAACAAGAAAAAGAAGAGCACGATCAGGCCGGCGTTGATAAAATAAAACGCATCGAAGTTCCGGGGCAGCCGCCGCGGGCGCGAGGAGAGATCGAGGGGCCGCGTGATCATGGTTTGGCCTCCGCAGCTTCCACGCCCGGCCTTCGGTATTCGATCAATAAATACCTCATGATTTCATTTCCCGCCCATTCCACGTCGCGCAGGATCGCCCGCACCCGCCCGTTGAGAAAATGGTGCGCCAGGTGCGCCGGGATGCCGATCATCAGGCTCGCCGCCGTGCTCAGCAGCGCGGGCCACAGGCCCGCCGCCAGCGCGCTGGCCGTCTCATAATCGTGCTGGAACGCCCGGAACGTCACGATCATGCCCAGCAACGTGCCGAGCAGGCCGACGAGCGGCGCCACCTGCGCAATGGCGGCGATCGTGCCCAGCCGCCGCTCGAGCGACGGGATTTCCACCAGCGCCGCCTCCTGCACGGCAAAGCGCATCTTCGCTTCGTCATCATTGGCATGGAGCAGCGCGGCCTTCACCACCGCGGCCACCGGCCCCGGCGTCTCCTCGCACACGGTCAGCGCCTCGACCAACCGGCGCTTGGCCAAGATGTTTTTGATGCCATTGACGAACGACGTCGAGCGGATCTGCCCGCGATGCAGGTAAAGCGTGCGCTCGATGGACAGCATCAGCCCGACCACGCCGAGCAGCAGCAGGATCCACATCATCGGCCCGCCGCGGGCGAATAAACTGAAATCAAATGCGGACATGTTCAGACTATAAAGTAATTGGTAGTTTGTAGTTGGTCAGGTCGGTAGCGAGCATCGAGTAGCCGGTAGCCCCGCCTCGCGGCGGAATTTCAGATTTCAAATTTCAGATTCTGGGGATTTGGGCGTTTGATCATTTGCCTGCAGCTTCCGGCGCCGGCAGGTAGCGCGTCAGCCGCTCCTGCACGAGCGCCCCGCCCGGCAGCCTGTGGCTCACGATGAGCTGCCACGCCTCGCGCGCCTGGTCCAGTTTCTGTTGCTGCTCCAGCGAATCGCCCAAGGCGAGCAGCGTGCGGCTCATCCAATAGGGGCCGGTCGCGCCGAGGTCGGCGGATTTTGCCGGGTCGAGCAGGAAAACGTTGGCCAGCCGCCACCAGGTCTTCTGCGCGTCGCCCGCCTGGCCGTGCTGCGCCTGGGAAAGGCCGAACTTGTAGCCGGCCTCGATGCGCAGTCCCGCGGGCGCATCCGGCCGTTCCGACAAACTTTCATAAATCGCCGCCGCGCTTTCGGCGTGCGCCGGGTCGTTGGCGGCCTGCGCGCTGTGGCAGTCGGCCAGCGCCATCCGCGCCACCAGCGCATCGGCATGCCGGGCGTAGTTGTTAGCCAAATACTCGTAAACCTGCTGCGCCTGGCCAAAGTCGTTCAGCTTGCGGAAAAGGTCTCCTTGTTTCAGCCTCGCGTAGAATACCAGGTCGCTCTGCGGATACTCGCTCACCAGGCGCTCGATCAGCTTGTTGGCCTCCTCGAGGTAGGTGTCCTGCCCGCGCCGCTCGGCGTTGAGCGCGGCGAGGTAAAGCGCCTGGGGCGCGTAAGGGCTGCCGTGGAAATCATCCGCCAGCCTGGTCAGCAGAGCCTGCGCGTCCACCAGGCGGTTGTGGTCCGCATAAAAATTTGCCTCGACGATGTAGCTCTGCACCGCCGCATCGCTCTGGGGAAAATGCGTGCGCAGGTTTTTCAGCAATCCCAGCGCCGCATCCGGGCGCTGCAGCGCGAAATCCGCCCCGGCCTCCTGCAGCAGTTCCGCGCTGACGACCAGTGTCTTCAATTCCGCCGGCACACCCGCGCCGGCCGCGCCCGTGAGCGAATCGGCCAGCGCGCCGGCCAGCTTCAACGCCTCTTCCGGCTGTCCCGCCTCGAACGCCAGCCGCGCCTGCAGCCAGGCCATGCGCAGGCGCAGGTCGACCGGCAGCGCCGCCGCCCCGGACCCGCCCAAAAGCTTGCCCACGCGTGCGAGTGCCGCCGAGATTTGATCATACGCCTCGAGCGCGCGCGCCAGATTCCACTCCGACTGCCAGCGGTTGACCGCATCGAACGCCGGGTCAGCGGCAAACTGGTCGATCAACGTCTGCGCCGTGTCGAGCCGCCCAGCCTCGATCTCGGCCTGAAGGCGCTGGAAAATCAGCGCGCCCGCATCGACGCCCGCCGGCCGCTCGCCCAGCACCGCGGCATAGGCGTCGGCTGCGTTGCGGAAATCGCCGGCGCGCAGCCACGCCTCGGCCACGAGCACGCCGAGCCGGGCATGCGTCTCGCCGACCGGCAGCGCCGCGCGCGCCTGCGCCGCGTAATCCGCCGCCAAACGGTAACGCCGTTGTTCCCACGCCACGCCCAGCAGCACGCCAAGCGCCGCAGGCTTGAGCGTCGAGCCGGGAAATTTTTCCAGGAGGACATTCGCGTCGGTCGAAGCAAGGCCATATCTCTTGTCCATCAGGTTGGTTTGCGCGCGAAACAACAGCAGGTCTTCCAATATCGGGTGGGGCGGCGTCACGCCGATCAGTTCGTCGAGCAGGCCCCCGGGCCGGGCCGCCGCGGGTCCCAGCAATTGCAGCGCGATGCGTTGCTTGGTGCCGTCGCTGCCGTTGCGCAAAAGCTCCGCCAGCGCCGGCCGGCCCGGATCGGTGTCGGGCCCGGCAATCAGCCCGAGCAACAAATGAAAATCATCCGCCATCGCGCGCGCGGACGGCGGCAGGGCCAGGAGCTGCCGCTGTAAGAGCAACACCGCGTCGTGCTTGTGCCCGGTTAGGTCGAGCACCACGGCATATTGCCGTACATAGAGATCGCCCGTGAGTGTGCCCTGATATTTGTCCACATTGCTCCGCAGTTCATCCAGCAGCGAGGAATCCGGGGGCGTCTTGCGCAGCTCAACCCGGTACTGGGCCAGCAGGAACTGCGCGCGCTGCTGGTCGGACGCCGCCGCCCCCGCCGCCTGGTCATAAAAGGCCTGCGCCTTCGGCCCATCGCCCGCCGCGTCCGCCAGCTGGCCCTGCAGGAAATAAAACCACCCGCGGTCGGCCGGCCCCAACTCCCCGGGCTTCACGGTTGCGGCCTCGATCCGCGCCGCGGAAAAATTTTTTCGCACCGCCGCGATGAGCCCCGCGCGCAAATGCCACGCCGCACCGCGCTCCGCCACAATTTCCTGCAAAGCCTGCTCCGCTTCGTCCACACGGCCGTCGTCGAGCAGGGCCGTCGTCAACGCGAGCGTCAGCTCCGCACGGTCTCCCCCCCCCGGCACCGCGAGCAAGTCGCGATAAATTTCCACCGCCACCGCCGGCAGTCCCAACTCCAAGGCATGCTGCGCCGCCTGCTGCTGGAGCAACAACTCCGCCGGCGCCGGCTTCACGTCGCTTGCCGTCAGCAACGGCGCCGATGTCTCGGCCCGTTCGACAGGCTCAGGGCTGGCTGGCAAAGCCGTTTGAGCACGCAACCCCGCACCCGCCATCAGCATGGCGAGCCCGAAATAGAACCGTTTTGGGATATGCATTAAAAGGCAGACCGTTGAAAACCTCTGCTGAGCCGAGGTTGCGAGCAGAAAGCAGCAAAAGCGGAAAGACTGAAGGCTGAAAACTGAAAAAGCATGGCTGCGAGGAGACGTGTTTGCCCGAAAAAAGCCCTGATTTAGTCTTCAGCCTTCAGTTTTTCAGCCATTCAGCCTTTCCGCCGCTCCGGGGCAAGCCTGCGAGTGAAACCAAAACAACCGCCAAAAGCTGGAAAAACGGTAAAAACTCCGTCAAGCGCTCGTCAAATTCTGCTCAATTTAAATTCCTGAGCTTCAATAACATTGCCTTACCTGGCACCCACGGGCCAAAACGCGCTCATGTCCACCGGTACATCAATCTGGGTTTTCGTCCTTTTCACGGTCGCCTACCTCGGAATGGTGGCCTGGCTTTGGATTTGGCGCGTCAATCGCCGCCGCGAACGGCCGCCCGTTTCTGAAAAATTGCTCCGCGGTCCCGGCGAAAGCCTGCGCCGTCGGCTCGAAAAACTGGACGACTATCTCCTGCTCGGCCTCGCCGGTTGCGCGATCGTGCCCGGTCTGCTGCTGTGGGGCGGCCTCATCATTTCCGACCACATGGGGGCCACGGCCGGCAGCACGGCCGTCTTCATTACTGCGCTCGTCCTGTTCGTCCTCGCGCTGGCCGGCTGCGGCTGGTGGCTCATGCGCACCATCACGCTTCGGCGCGACTGCCATCTCGGTCTTTACGGCGAAAAGGCCGTCGCCGAGGCCCTCGTGCCGCTCATGGCGGTGGGCTATCATGTCTTCCACGATGTGCCGTGCGAATACGGCAACGCCTCCTTCGATATCGATCACATCGTCATCGGCCCCAGCGGCATTTATTGCATCGAAACCAAGACCCGCCGCAAAGGCAAAGCCATCCGCGGCCGCCAGGAACACGAAATCGTCTTTGACGGTGAACAGCTCGTTTACCCTTGGGGCGAGGACACGCACGGCCTGGCGCAGACGCGCCGGCAGGCCGAGTGGCTCACGCAATGGGTTTACCAACTCATCGGCGAACGGCTACTCATCACGCCCGTGCTCACTTTTCCGGGCTGGTGGGTCAGCATGACCACGCTGCGGGACTTGAAGGTGTTGAACCCCAAACAGCTCGGCGCCATCATTCAAAACAACGCCCCGCCCGTGCTCACGCGGAAACAGATCGAACTTGTCGTCCGCGAACTCGACGTCCGCTGCCGCGACGTGGAGTTCTGAGTCCAAGCCAGTTTTAACCGCGAATGAACGCGAATAGGCGCGAATGTGGAAACCAACCACACCGATCCCAACTTTTTATCACAACGACTGCAGAGTGATTTTTACCACGGATTACACTGATAAGCACGGATAACTATCCCTAACTGTTTCATCCGTGGTTAAAGTTTTAATTCGCGTCCATTCGCGGTTAAAAACGGATGGCTGTCAGGGTCCGAGGAGTTTGCGATTTTCCGCATTATTCATGCCGTCATCGCCGCTCACCGGCTCCGTCGCCATGACAAACCTCAGTCCGTAGGCAAAACGCCACAGCCAGCAAGCGCCGTCGCGCCGGTCGTGCACCAGCAAAAAATCCGGCTCCATCTTTTGCGCACTGCTGCCAATCGCATATTGCCCGAGCGTCAGGTCTTCCAGTGCCAGCGGCAGGTTCGTCACCGGCGGCTCGCGGTCAAGCGTGACGGTCCAGCTTCCCGACACCGCCACCGGATCTTCGCCCAGGAAATAATAGCCAAAAAACCGCGGGGGCAAAAACCGGCCGCTCGCATGCAGCCGCCTCAATTGCCCTTCCACCAGGGAAACGAACTTCACCTGCCACGGGAAATCTTCCGGCAGCGTAAACCCTGGAAGAGGTATCAGCACGTTTTCCATATCAGCCGATGCCTCCGATATAGCAGAATTGCGGCCAAATGCAGGGATATTTTTCGCGCTGCAGTGAAAAAAG
>DATMNP010000020.1:0-6525 GCA_035568935.1 Opitutaceae bacterium
CGCGCAGTGCCGAGGTGGCGGTCGAGGCAGTTTTCCGCCACATTGAGCTGGCCGCCGAGGAACCATTTGGCATGGGGCAAACGCCACTGCAGCACCTTTTTAAAGGGCTTCCGCCACGCCAAAAGCTCCCGGGCCTGCCGGCCCCAAAACTTTTCTGGAGTGTTGACAGACTCCGAATAGAGTCTCTTATAGATGGCATCGCTCCCAAGATTTGCTTGGGCTTTGAACTCGGGCGAAGGCCTGAAAACCCGGTGTTCCCGGGATACTGAGGTAATCGTCTGATCTGTCACGTTGTGTGGCTGGTTTTCGGGGTTGAAGCAGTTAAAGTATGCTTCTTATCCCCCTCTGAGTTTCGAGCGTCAAGCCCGCGAGTCATCATTTGTCTAGAACCATGGAAAATTCCCCAACGCCTGCTCCAGCGGGCACCGACACTCCTGCGCCTACCGCCCAGGACAATAATATTCTTCGCGTTGAAGGCGTCCTCGACATCGACCTCGCGAAGGGCGGCCACGGCCAGCTCCTCGACCTCGCGCGCAACGGCAAACGCCGTCCGACCGACCCCTTTGTGCAGAAGGAACTCATCCGCCGCTTCAAGCTCCGCGCCGGCAGCTCCATTGGCGGCACCGCCTTCCCGCCCGACGGCCGCTTCCTGAATCCCAAGATGAAATTCATCGAAAAGGTGGACGGCCTCGACCTCGAGGACCGCCGCCACCGGTTGGATTTCAACGCGCTCACGACCGTCTCGCCCAACCAATTTCTCAAGATGGAACTGAAGGACGGCCGGCTCACCACGCGCGCCGTCGATCTCTTCTGCCCCATCGGCAAGGGCACCCGCGGCCTCATCGTCGCCCCGCCGCGCACCGGCAAGACCACCCTGCTCCGCGACATGGCCCTCGGCGTCCTCGACAACAATCCCGAGTGCCACGTCATGATCCTCCTCGTGGACGAGCGTCCCGAGGAAGTCACCGATTTCAAGCGCAGCGTGCCCGCGGAAATCTGGGCGTCGTCCAACGACGAGCAGATCGAGAACCACATCCGCATCGCCGACCTCGCGATCGAGCGCGCCAAGCGCCTGGTCGAAGCCGGCCGCGACGTCGTGCTGTTCCTCGACTCGATCACCCGCCTCGCCCGCGCGCACAACACCCAGCGCGACAGCGGCCGCACCGGCTCCGGCGGCCTCGACGTCCGCGCGCTCGAGAAACCCCGCCAGCTCTTCGCCGCCGCCCGCAAGACCGAGGAAGCCGGCTCGCTCACCATCATCGCCAGCGTGCTCGTCGACACCGGCAGCCGCATGGACGACATTATTTTCCAGGAGTTCAAGGGCACCGGCAACATGGAGCTCGTGCTCGACCGCAAGGCCGCCGAAATGCGCCTCTGGCCCGCGATCAACATCGCCTCCTCCGGCACCCGCAAGGAAGAGCTTCTCATCGACGCGAAAAAACTCGAAGGCATCCACTTCTTCCGCCGCGCCCTCGTCTCGCAAAAGATCGAGGACGCCACCGAGACGATGATCGCCCGCCTGTCGAAAACCAAGACCAACGACGAGTTCTTGAAGCTGATAGCGCGGTAACAGCTTCAGCTTGTAGGTCGGGCTTTACGCCCGACATCCGCCTTCGCCCATCGACAGGCTCAAGGCCTTGAGCTTATCGAAACGGCTAAAGCTACGGCGGGACAGGTGTCGGGGATAAACCCCGACCTACGGTCCGTAGCTTGAGCCGGTCGATAGGCGAAGTCAGATCATTGGTATTTGGTAGTTAGTAGTTAGTCGCGAGTCAGCCCCCAGTAGAGCATCGGTCACTGTAATTTTCCGTGGGATTTGGAGTCTGGGATTTGGGATTTCGCGGCAACCGCCGCGGCTGCCCTTCGTCAGTGGTTTGCATTAGGTGCTTGGCAATTCGTCCTTGGTCGAACTTGGGCGTTGGATGTTCAGCGTTCGAAGTTGGGCGTTCAGTCGAAAAGCCTCCGAAAGCAGGCTTTTCGCCCAACTTCCCTCTTGCCCAGAGGCGGAAGTTCCTAAAGAACTTCCTGTTCCGTTCTGCGCGTGGTGCGCCGACGGAACGCCTAGCCGCAACTTTTTCCTGATGCATAGTTTTTCCGAGCAATGTCTCGACATGGCCCGCTCGATGTTGGCCCACAACCTCGACGCCATCCAACCTGACGGTACGATCCAAGCCGCTCCCGGCGAATCCCCCCGCCCCGATGAACCCGGCCACGTCGCCTTTGCGCTCGGCGAATATCACCGCGCCACCGGCGAAACCACGCTCAAGGGCTTCGACCTCGTCGATCTCGCCGCGCGCTGCATCACGGCGCAGATGTTTACCGAGCCGCCGGCCGAAAACGGCCTCGCCTACGCGGCGCTCGGTCTCCTCTGCTTCGGCCCGTCCAAGGAGCGCAACCCCGTGTGGGAGCGCCTGGTCGATGAGACCAAGACGCGCATCGACAAGGCCCTCCTTCACCGCAGCGACTACGACAACCACTGGCAGGCCTTCAACGTCGCCAAGGCCGTCGCTCGCTTCAGCCTCGGCCTTTCCAAGAAAGACGAAACCTCGCGCCTGATCGAGCGCCTCGTCGAGCGCATCAACGCCACCAGCTCCACTGGATTTTTCGACGACGCGGTGCAGGGGTTCGGCGGCAATTTCAACCTCTACGGCGTGATGACCTTCGTCTTCATCCGTTCCGCGCTGCAGCTGCACTCGAATCCCAGCGTGCGCGAACGCAAGCTCCCCACCCTGCGCACCTACGCCGAGAAATACATCAAGCTCATGCCCGACCTCGTCCGCGCCGACGGGCTCGGCTGGGCCTTCGGCCGCGCCGCCGGCGCCTACGGCCAGATGCACTGCATCAGCCTCATCCTGCAGGGCCTGCGCGACGGCTGGATCGTCGACGAACAAAAACTCAAATACTTCGACCTGCTGCGCCGGCTGTTTCTATTTTTCTACCAGACCTACCTCGACCAGGAGCACGGCTTCCTCGACCTGCGCGACACCGAGCGCACCGCCTACGCGACGCACACGACGCGCATGGCCAACTTCGACGCCGCGCGTTATCTATGCCAGTGGTCGCGCCTCGCAAAAACCGTGCAGATGCCCCCCGGTTCGGCCCGCTCGACCGAACCCGTGCGCACCGTCGGCCGCTTCGTCATTTTCGACAAGAGCAACCGCAAGGAGCAGGGCCTCTTCCTTTACCGCGACGCCGAAAGCGGCCTGCACTTCCAGCTCCCGCTGATCAGCAGCGGCAGCATGCTTACGGCCGATTCGCTGGCCTTCCCGCACTGCCCGGGAGTCTTCGACTGGCCCAACAACGTCTACCTGCCCGTCATGCTCCCCGAGCTTACGTTCGGCGAGCACGTCACCCTGCCCGCGTTCTACGGCAAGAACTGCGTCACCGGCCTGGGCCTGCGCAACAGTTTCTACTTCCGCTACGAGCAGCCCGAGCTCATCTCGACCAAGGAAGAAATCACCAAAGGCATCGGCAGCGTGAAAGTGCAGTGGAATTTCTCCGGGCCGAAAATCTCCTGCGAATTCGCCTACTCGGTGAAGCAGCAGGTCACGCTCGACAAGTTCCGCTATGTGCTCGTCCTCGCCGCGCCCCACTCGAAATACCGCGTTGCCGGCTCGCCCATCCTCGGCCCCGGCGGCCACCGCTGCGGCGTGGTGAAAAACGATTTCCAGGCCGTGTGGCAGGAAGCCGAAACCGTGGCCGCCGACCCCACCTACCGCACCAATTACGGCAAGATCCACTACCTGCAGATGCTGATCCGCGACCATCCGCTGGTCATGCGTCCCGGACAGGTTTACCGACTCGTCGTGGAGTTCGACCCCGACATTGCGCGAGTGGAAGGATGACACCCGCGCTGCGGGGAATTTGCCCAATTACCCAATGAGCAATGATACGCCTTTGTCGCTTCCAGCTGCGGCATCGCTTGTCCACGATCATTCGTCATCGGTCATCGGTCATCGGTCATTGCTGTAAGCCATGCTTTCCAAACGAATCATCCCCTGCCTTGACGTGACCCGCGGCCGCGTGGTCAAGGGTGTGAAGTTTCAGGAGCTGCGCGATGCCGGCGACCCCGTCGAGGCCGCGCGCGCCTACGATGCCCAGGGCGCGGATGAACTGGTGTTCCTCGACATCACCGCGTCAAGCGACAACCGCGCGATCATGCACGATGTCGTCACCCGCACGGCCGAGCAGTGCTTCATGCCGCTCACCGTCGGCGGTGGCCTGCGCACGGTGGATGACATCCGCGCCATGCTCAGCGCGGGCGCCGACAAGGTCTCGCTCAACACCGCCGCGATCCAGAATCCGCAGCTCATTGCCGATGCCTCGCGCAAATTCGGGAACCAGTGCATCGTCCTCGCCATCGACGCCAAGCGCGACGGCAATTCCTGGCGCGTCTTCACCCACGGCGGCCGCAACCCCACCGAGCTCGACGCCATCGAGTGGGCGCGCCGCGGCGTGTCGCTCGGCGCGGGCGAAATCCTGCTCACCTCGATGGATCGCGACGGCACGCAGGCCGGCTACGACCTGGAACTCACCCGCGCGGTGAGCGACGCCGTCGAAGTGCCGGTCATCGCCAGTGGCGGAGCAGGCAAGCTGGACCATTTCTCCGAGGTGCTCGCCGCCGGCCATGCCAGCGCGGTGCTCGCCGCCAGCCTGTTCCACTTCGGCACGTTCACCGTGCCGCAAGTGAAGGATTTCCTCTCGTCGCACGGGGTGGCGGTCAGGAAATAGTCCAAAATCCCAGCTTCAAAGCCCAAGGTTTGAACGCCAACCTTGGACCGGGAACCTTGAACGAATTTAACCTTATGGCCCGCACCTTCCGAGCAGATTGAAACTTTTCCATGTCGAAAAAAAGTCGAGCCCGGGCGGCAGCCAGAGCGACCAGCCGCGCGGCGTCACTTCCCAAGCCCAATCCTTCCCAGGCTCGTCGGGATTCGTCCCAAGGTTTTGCCATTGGGAAAACGGAAATTCGCCGGCTTGTTTCATGCGCTCTTTTGGCTGCAGTTTGCGTGTCCGTGCTGGGCTTTTACACATGGACCGCGAGACCGGAGGTGAAGCAAATGTCAGTGGGCAAAGAGAGCGATCCAGCCACCTACAATCCCGCCCACGCCTATTATAACCTGCTGGTGGATGGTTTTCGCAGTGGTCACCTCTACTTGAAACGGGAGGTTCCGCCCGGGCTGGCGAAGCTGGCCGATCCCTACGATCCCGCGGCCAACTCCTCCTACCAGGGTGCTGGCTTGCACGATACCAGTTACTACAAAAACAAATTATACCTGTATTTCGGTGTCACCCCGGCGGTGGTCCTTTTCTGGCCTTATGCCGCACTGACTGGACACTACTTGTATCACAAGCAGGCCGTGGCGATTTTTTGCTCGGTTGGCTTTCTGGTCAGCGTGACGCTGCTGTGCGCGCTTCAGCGGCGTTATTTTGCTGAAGTCGGCGGGTGGGTCGTGGCCGCCGGTGCGCTCGCGTTGGGACTGGCCACCGGCGTGCCAGCAATGTTGCAGCGGCCGGATGTTTGGGAAGTGCCGATCAGTTGTGCCTATGCCATGGTGATGCTGGCACTGTCCGGGGTCTGGCGCGCGTTGCATGATCCAAGCCGGCGGTGCTGGTGGCTGGCGGCGGCGAGCCTGGCTTACGGGCTGGCGGTGGGTGCGCGGCCAACCGTTCTGTTTGGCGCTGTCATCCTGCTCGTGCCGGTCGTCCACGCGTGGATCTCACCGCTTGGGAACGACGGGCGGCGATGGCTGGTCATGACCCGCCTGCTGGCGGCTGCGGTTGGCCCAAGCTTATTCATCGGGTTCGGACTGATGCTCTATAATTACCTGCGTTTCGACAGTCCATTCGAGTTTGGCCAGCACTACCAGATGTCAGCCAACAAGGAGAGCGATATGCACCACTTGTTTGGTTTGAATTACCTTTGGTTCAATTTTCGGGTCTATTTTTTGCAGCCAGTGCACTGGGGCGGTTTTTTTCCTTTTGTGAAAGGCATCAAAGTGCCGACGGCCCCGTCCGGCCAATTGGGAGTGGAAAATCCCTTTGGCCTTTTACCCAATATCCCGCTGGTGTGGATGGCCCTGGCCGTGCCGCTCGCCTGGAAAAAACAGATGGCGGTTGAGTGTTCAGCTTTGCGTTTTTTTGTGGCGGCGATGGTGCTGCTTTTTGGCATTTCCGCGCTGATCGTTGGTTGCTTTGGCGGCGCCTGTCTACGCTACGAGGTGGATTTTGTGCCCGTGGTAATGCTGCTGGCGGCGTGCGGCATCCTCGGTTTGGAGCATGCCCTGGCGGCAAAGCCACAATGGCGCAACCTGGCACGTGGTGCCTGGGTCGCAGCCCTGCTTTTCTCCGTGGCCGTCGGCCTGCTTTTGAGCGTTCAGATTTACACCGCCAAGGAACGACTTGCCGCCGGAATCGATTTGGTCAAACTGGGCCGGCCAAACGACGCCATGCGCTGCTTTGAGCAGGTTCTGCGCATCAAGCCCGATTCGGCCGAGGCGCATAGCAACCTGGGGAATGTCCTGG
>DATMNP010000021.1:0-17755 GCA_035568935.1 Opitutaceae bacterium
CAGCGTCCGTCTCAATCGAAACCAAGCCGGCGCATTTTCAAATCTACCGCCAAACTCGCGCGGGCTACTACACGGCCGTATTCAGCTCAGATTCGGCCGTTGAAGCGGTCGAGACATTTATAAAGGAAAGCCCGGAATTCGACGGGGGCGAAATGCATATCTGGAACAACCACCAGAAGCGGGTGTGCGCGTCCGTAAAATGGGCGATCAGCAGCACAGAATTCGGCTTTCCAGTTCAGCACCGGGCGGACGCATTTTACGACGACCATCTCGCCCTGATCGCCCAAAAGGTCGAGGAGCGTGAGGCGATACGGGAATCAGTCCAGGAGTACATTCGGATCACCATGTGAACGGGTAGTGATTAGCTACCCAAAATCCGCCTGCCCGTTTCCAAATTCCTGTTATGAGAGAAGACGAACATAAATTCCTCATCTTGATGGGGCACCCCCCGGCCCGACTCTGCGTGGAGCAAGTCGCCTGGGTGTTGGGTTGCCAGCTGCATGACGTGCCGGACCTAATATCCTCCGGGCTCCTGAAGCCGCTGGGCAATCCGCAGCCCAATGCGATCAAATTTTTTTCCACGGAGGAAGTGCTGGAGCTGATCAAAGACCGGTCGTGGCTGGCGAAAGTCACCAATGAGATAAGCCGACATTGGCATAGGAAAAACGCGCGGAAGAAAGTCCGGTACCTGAACGGTGCGCAGCCGGTCCTTTCTTCCGTGCGTGAATTGCCCGCGGCCTCTGGTTTCGGGCGGTAATTAAATCAGCCCATGGCGACCGGCATCGGCACGATGACCGCCTCGCCATTCGCCGCGGCCCGCCTCTCGTAATCCTCCAAGGGGGGGATGACGACTTGGGCCTTCTTGGAATAGGCGCGGTGCACGGCCTTGCTGGCGTGGCCCAGGGCCTCCTGCGCGAAGCGTTCGGGGTAGCCGAAGGTCCGCGCCCGCTCGGCCCAGGCGTAGCGGTAACTGTGCAAGGTGACGCCCGATACTCCCACGCGGGCGCAGCGCCGCCAGAATTCCTTGGCGCGGTGCGTCTCCAGGAGCGTGCGGTGATGGGGAAAGAGCGGCCCGGAAGAGGGGAGCGAGCGCAGGACGCGCTCCAGTTCGCTCCCAAAGCGTATCATCGAGACCGTTCCGGTTTTCTTGCGGCAGAAGCCGATGACATGGGTTTCCCAGTCGATATCCTCGGCATTGAGTTGGGCGACGTCGGTTTGGCTGCCGCCCAGATGCCAGCAGCATTCGTAATAGGCGCGGCGCTCGGGGTTGTTTTCGTCCTCGATGATTCTTTGGTGCTCTTGGAACGTCACCGCCCGCTTTTCCTTGAATTGGATCTTCGGCCAGCGCTTCTTGACCAGGATGGGCCAGGGGAGCCAGCCCATATCGAGAGCGAAGTTGTGAATCCGCCGCAGGAATATGTTGGTCGAGACCGTGCCGGCCGAGAGGACTTTTTGGAGCTGACTCGGCTGGGTTTCGAGGATCGGGCGATTGCGGATGAGATCGAACGCTTGGTCGAGCATGGCGCGGTGGTGGCGGATCAGGGTCGGGCCGGTCTTGGTTTTTCCCATTTCGTCCATGGCCGCCTGCCACGTGCGCTTGCCGATTTCCGGGTCCGTCGCGGAAATATACGTCCGGGCGATCTGAAGGTTGAGCAGGGGCTGGCGGTAAGCCTCGTTTTTGGTATGGAGCAGGGTGAGGGCCTCGCCCCTGTCCCTGGTGCGCAGACTGACCTGCTGCCGGGTGGTCGTGTCCTCGCAATAGAAGACCTGGCCCCGGCGAAACATGGTGAAACGTAATTTCATTTGATGCGCCGAATCGTATAGCGCATCCGAGCGCACTCGCGGTAGCGAGTTGCAGGCGAGTTCCAGTGGCCTTTTCAGGGACTTCCGCCGGAGTCGTGCGACCCGTCGAACGCCCACTGGAAAAGCTACTGACAGTGGCCCTTCCGAGCCGCGCAACTCTTTTCCCCACAAGGAGAAAAAATTGGAGGCGCGGGCCGGAATCGAACCGGCGGATAGAGGTTTTGCAGACCTCGGCCTTACCACTTGGCTACCGCGCCCTGAGCAGGAAACCGGAACTTGCAGGAAAAAATGGCGCCCGCAAGCGCCGAATTATCAGCCGGCGGCAGTTAGGCCGCCGGCTCACTGCGCAAAAAATGGATTATGCTTCAATTCCTGCGCCACCGTGGTGAGGGGGCCGTGCCCGGGGGCGAGCACGGTGTCTCGGGGCAGGGCAAAGATTTTTTCCCGGTCATTGTCATACTGCTCCAGGTAATGGTCCTCGCTGCCACCCATTGAGCTGGCGAAAAGCGAGTCGCCGACGATGGCGAGCGGCCAGCTCAGCCCGGTGATATAATAAGTCGTCTGGCCGGGCGAGTGTCCCGAGGTGAGCAGGGTTTTGATCGCGATGCTGCCCATGTTGAAGCTGGCGTTTTCCTTAAAGCGCAACGAGCCGTGAAAGGGAGCGGGTTCGCGTTCGCTCGCCCAAACCGTGGCCTTGGAAACGCAGGCGAGCCGGTCCAGGTCCGCAATGTGGTCGTCATGGGTATGGGTGAGAAAAACATACAGCATGATGAGTTTTTCCGCTTTGATGAACTCAATCATGCGGGAACAGTTGGCGCCGGTATCGAAGGCGGCGGCCACGCGCGTGCGCGCATCCCAGACGAGGTAATTGTTTACGCGTATGTCGAGGCTGATCTTCTTATGCGGAAAGTAGGTGTTGAACATCGCGAAGCCGTGCGGAAAAATGGGCTGCTCGGGGTACCAGGCCTTTTGGGCGAGCGTTTCCAGCGCCTTGGCGGAGAGGCGGAGCGGGCGGGCGACCCGTCGAATGGTTGCGATGACGGGAGCGCCGTGTTTGACGGCGATGAGTTCGTCCGGGCTGACCCCGGCCTTCTCGGCGAGCTGCTCGTCGGAAAACTTGAGGCCGCGCTGGGCCTTGTTGATGACGTCGTTAAAATCGTCTTCGAGCGGGATGCGGGGCATGTTGGTGAGTATATATCTTTTCCCAAGCTTGCTGGTGCCGCAAGTCTTCCTGGCGTTCATTCCAAACCAAGGCCATTTTAATTAGGAAACCTGGGAGCCACGACATCATGTTCTTTTTCGTGGTTTCATGGCTTCCTGATTAAACCGGATCCGTGGCACCATTGCCTCGGTGCGTGATTTCGCATTGCCAAGCGGCGCTGCACCCGGCTTGCATGGCTTCTCCATGAATCCATCCGAGTATCTCTCCACGTTATTTTCACTCAATGGCAAGGTCGCAGTCGTCATCGGCGGCACCGGCGAATTATGCGGCGCGATGGCCGAGGCACTGGCCGGCGCGGGCGCGGAGGTCGTGCTGGTGGGCCGCAACGAGGAAAAAGCCAAAATGCGGCTGGAAAAAATCCACGCGCAGGGTGGCAAAGCCTATTTCCTGTCCGCGGAAGCGGATAAAAAATCCGACGTGGAGGCGCTGCTGGCCGCCGTGCTGGCGCGATCCAAGCGGGTGGACATCGTCATCAACGGGGCGGGGATCAACTCGCCGACGCCGTTCCTCGACATCGGCGAAGAGGAGTTCGATCGCATCATGCGCGTGAACGTGAAGGGTGTGTTTTTGGGCTGCCAGGTTTTCGGCAAATATCTCGTCGATCGCGGTGAAGGTGGCTCGATCATCAACCTCGGCTCGATGTCCGGCCTGGTGCCCCTGTCGAGGGTGTTTACTTACTCGGCGAGCAAGGCTGCCGTGCACAACCTCACGAAAAATCTCGCGCGCGAATGGGCGCCGAAACGCGTGCGCGTGAACCTGATCGTACCGGGGTTTTTCCCCGCGGAACAAAACCGCAAGGTGCTCACGCCCGACCGGGTGGCCTCCATCATGGGGCACACGCCGATGAAGCGTTTCGGCGAGGCGCGCGAACTCGGCGGGGCGACGCTGCTGCTGGCCAGCGACGCGGCGGGCGGCTTCATCACCGGCGACGAAATCGTCGTCGATGGCGGATACCACGCGATGACTATTTGAATTCGATAATCAGGTAGGGGCGGCCGCCCTCAGCCGACAAGGCTTCGCACGTGTCGCCGCCTATTGGTTTCCGCCGTCGCCCATCGACTGGCTCAGGGCCTTGAGCTTGTCGAAACGGCTGAAGCTATGGCGGACACGGTCGGCCCGTTGAGGGCAACGGGCCCGACCAGTGGTGAACGCCATATATACCGCAAAACAGCCAATTGGCCGGTTTGCGGCTGAAAGACCCGGTGCTGTGGTATAAAAGCCTCGAAATTTGTATGTAGCAGTTTTGCTATATTGATGGCGTTAAACCCAGTGAAGCAAAGCCTTGCATAATTCAATGTAACAACATTTTGCGAATTTTAATATGGTTCTGTAGTCGCTATTTTTATCGAATAAAATGTGCCCGGGTAGGGTAAGTCCCTATCTGTAACCGATAAAATAAACTTGTATAAAGCAGGTCGGTGATTTCTGTAAGTATACCTATGGTTACTGAAAAAATTAAACAACTTACCGAGTATCAGTCAAAAGTTGACGCGCTTAAAAAAGCAATCGCCAGTCAACTGGAGCATGATCTCTCCTCCCTGCACGCCAAATATGGTTTTGAAACACCATTGGACCTGATCAAGGCCATCAAGGCATCGGCCGGAGGAAAACGCCCGGGACGCGTGGCCAAAGCAGCCGCCCCCAAGGGCGGAAAGAAAAAGCGCAAGCGCGCCAAGATCACGCCGGAAATGAAGCAAAAGCTGAAAAGCCTGGTTGATGCCGGAAAGACCGGCACCGTGATTGCCAAATCCCTTGGCATCTCGCTGCCCAGTGTGCAGAATATCAAGAAGGAGCTTGGCTTGGTAAAAGCCCGCAAGAAGTAACCCCCTGGCTTGTTTTACTTTCGCCCCGCCAAGGTTGGCGGGGCTTTTTGTTTGCCAGAATTGCATTCGCAGCGTCCGCTGCGAATGCAATGTCAGCGCCCTATATTCAGGCCAATACGAACGGCCGCCTGCACGACGCACGCGAGCCGGCAATTTCCCCGCTCAACCGCGGCTTCCTTTATGGCGATGCCATTTATGAAGTCTGGCGCACTTACCACGGCGTCATCTTCGCCTGGGAGGAGCACTGGCGGCGCCTCGAGCGTTCCGCGGCCGCGTTATACCTGGTGCTGCCCTTTTCGGCCGAACAGGCCCTGGTTGAAATCAAGCGCACGGTTGCCGCATTTTTTTCCGCCGCCGGCGCGCGGCCCGAGGTTTACATCCGCCTTCAGGTCACCCGCGGCGACGGCCGGATCGGTCTGGACATTGCGCTGGCGGACCGGCCGGACTTCACGCTTCTCGTGCAGGCCAACCCGGTCTGGACACCGCGGCAGCTCACGCAGGGCTTGGATCTCTCGCTGGCCACCGGCCTGCGCCGCAATCCCGTCGCTTCGCTCAGCCCGGCGTGGAAAACCGGCAATTATCTAAACAATATCCTGTGCCTGCGCGAAGCGCGCTCGCGCGGTGCGGATGAAGTCGTGATTATCAATCTGGCGGGGGAAGTCACCGAGGCCGCGGTCTCGAATATAGCTTTTGTGCGGGCCGGCGAAATCGTCACGCCGCCGATGGAGGCGGGCATCCTTGGTGGCATTACGCGGCAGCTGCTGTTGGAAAAAATCGCGCCGGCCGCCAGCGTGCCAGTGCGCGAGGCCACGGTGCAGCCGGACGATTTTGTGCACATGGAGGAATGCTTCTTGCTTTCAACGACCAAGGACGTATCGGCGGTTGCCACCATCGACGCCGTGCGTTTCAAAGTTAACGATGACACCATCACCATGCGGCTCAAACGCGCCTTTGCCGATTATGCCCGTTCCTATGCGGGGGCGCATCCCGGGTTGAGCGTGGCTTGAGATTTTAGCATTACCTATAGCCTTCCAACCAAGTATTTCATGCCACAAAAATTCATTGTCATCCTCGCCGGCGGAAAAGGCGAACGCTTCTGGCCGCAGAGCCGCCTGCGCCGTCCCAAGCATCTGTTGCCCATCGTTGGCGACAAGCCCATGCTAGTGCAGACGCTGGCCCGCGTGCGTCCGCTTGTGCCAGCCAAGAACATTTTCATCATCACCGCCACTGACCAGCTGCGGGCGGTGCGCGCGTTGTGCCGCGGGCTGCCGTCCGCCAATATCGTGGCCGAGCCCGTGGGCCGCGACACCGCTCCGGCCGTTGGGCTCGCCGCCGCGCTGGTCGCACAGCGCGATCCCCGCGGCGTCTTCGCCATCCTGCCGGCCGACCATGTGATTCACGACACGCGCACCTACCAGGCCGACTTGCGCGCGGCGTTTGCCGCCGCCGCGGGTGCCGATGTGATGGTCACCATCGGCATTAAGCCGCATGAGCCCGCCACGGCCTTTGGTTATATCCAACGGGGCAAACCCTGGAAAAAGTTTGGGCGCCGGCCGTTCCATGCCGTGCAGCGCTTTGTCGAAAAACCGTCGCTCGAAGTTGCGCAAGGCTACCTTGCCTCAGGCGATTATCTCTGGAATGCCGGCATGTTCGTCTGGAGCGTCCCCGTCGTGCTGGCGGCGTTTGGGCGGCATGCGCCGGTCTTGCGGGCCGGCCTCGACCAGGTCATGGAGGGCCTGGCCCGCCGCCGGGCGCTCGTGCCGCTGCTCAAGAAAATTTATCCGGCGCTGCCGAAAATCTCCGTGGACTATGCGCTGCTCGAGAAGGCCGACAACGTCGTCGTGCTGCCGGCGTCGTTCGACTGGGACGATGTGGGCTCGTGGCCGGCCGTTGCCCGGCATCACCCCAAGGATGTTTCCGGCAACGTCGTGCGCGGCCGGGCCATTGTCGAGCAGGGGAACAACAATATCGTGGTGGCCGAGGACGGGCATTTGCTCGCCGTCATCGGTACCGACGACCTCATCATTGTGCATACGCCCGATGCCACGCTGGTGTGTCCGCGCCACCGCGCCCAGGACATCAAGCAGCTTCTCAAGCGCATTGAGGCCGGGGCCGGCGGCCGGAAATGGCTGTGAACGGACCATGCACTGCCTCGGCATTGATTACGGCGAGAAACGCATCGGTCTGAGCTATGGCGATGGGCTGGGTGTGGCCGTACCGATGCCGGCGTTGACCGCGGCCACGGCCGAAAAACGCCAGCTGGCGCTCGCCGCCCTCGTGCGCGCCCGCAGCATCACCGACTTTGTGCTTGGCCTGCCGCTCAACATGGACGGTTCCACCGGCCCCAAAGCGAAGGAAGTCGAGGCGTTTGCCGCGCAACTGCGGGCCGACTTTGGCCTGCCGGTGCATTTCGTGGATGAGCGGCTCACGAGCTATGAGGCGGAAGAGACGATCCCGAAATCGCGGCGCCGAGCGGTGCGGGCCAGCGGCCTGATCGATTCGCGCGCGGCCACGCTGATTTTGCAGGATTTCCTGGACCAGAAGATTCCGCCATCCGCTGGATCTGGTGCCACGGAAGAATGAATGAGCAAGCGGTTCAAGATTTTCTTAAATCGCCAGCTCACAGCCTTGGATCGGTGCTATAATGAGTCACTTTAATGACCCCATGTTGTCTTCCTCGCACGGCTGCCAATGAACTCATGCCGGTTGCGGTTCAAATTCAGCCTTCCGAGGTGGAGCGCGTTGTCCCGACGCGCTCAGAGCACGCCCGGAGGGTCGCGCTCCACCCGCGCTGCCCCTCGAAACGGTTCATTGGCCACATCTATACAAGCCGCACCGCGGTTTGCTCAGGGTCTCGGAATGACATGAAATTTATTCGCGCCTATCCGCGTAATCCGCGGTAAAAAATAAACCTTTCCCATGTCTTCAATTCCTTCCACCCGCTGGAAATGTGTCGTCGCCTACGATGGCACGGCGTTTCAAGGCTGGCAGAGCCAGCCCGGGGGCCAGGCCATCCAGGATGTGCTGGAGCGCCGGCTGCGGGCAATTTTTGGCCGCGATATCCGCATCCATGGCAGCGGCCGCACCGATGCGGGCGTGCACGCGCTCGCCCAGGTTTTTCATTTCGACGCCGACTGGTCGCATGGAGTGGCCAAACTTCACGCTGCGTTTTCCGGCGGGCTGCCGGCGGCGATCCAGATTCGCAGCGTGCGCCGTGCGCCCCCGGGGTTTCACGCGCGCTTTGCGGCCACGGGGAAAATTTATTTCTACAACCTGCACCACGGCGGATGGGCGGATCCGTTCACCGGGCCGTTTTGCTGGTCGTTGCCGCAACGCCTCGATGTGGCGGCGATGCGGGCCGCCGCCGCGCCGCTGGCGGGCCAGCACGATTTCCGCGCGTTCAGCGCCTTGAATGGCTCGACCAAGGACGACACCGTGCGGCACCTGCGGCGGCTCGAGCTGACTGGCCGCGGGCCGCGCCTGCGCGTAACGCTGGAGGCCGATGGCTTTCTCTACAAAATGGCGCGCCGGCTGGTGGGAGCGCTCGTCGCCGCCGGGCAGGGCAAGGCCACGCCCGAGGAAGTCGCGGCCATCCTGCGTTCGCGCGAACGCACGCATCGCGTGGAGACGGCGCCGGCGCAGGGATTATTCCTCTCAAAGGTTTTCTATCAATGAAGGGTGAGCTTGCCGAATTCGCCCGTGGCGTGGCGGATGTGATTTTTCCGCCGGTGTGTGTGCATTGTCGCGGGTTGGTCGAGGATAGCGGGTATCGCTATCTTTGCGGGCGTTGCGCGGCGCAGGTCGCCTTTGTTGCGCCGCCGTGCTGCACGACGTGCGGACATCCGTTTTATGGCGAAGTGCACGGCGCGCGGCTTTGTCCGCACTGCCAGGGGCTGGCGCCGGCGTTTCGCGAGGGACGCACTGCGGTCTTGCTCAAGGGCCCGGCCCGCGCACTGATGCATGAATTGAAATACCATCGCGCGTTGCATGTGCTCGACGATATCGGGGCGATTCTGCGCCGGGCGCCGGGACTGGCGGAGTTTGCGCGCGGCGCGGTGCTCGTGCCGGTGCCGTTGCACCCGCGCAAGGAGCGCGAGCGCGGCTACAACCAGAGCGCGCTCATCGCCAGGCGGCTGGCGCGCATCGCCGGCGGGGGTGCCTGCGTCAGGCCATTGTTGAGCCGCACGGTGGATACCGCTTCACAAACGACCTTCGACCGCCGCACGCGCCGGCAAAACCTGAAAAATGCCTTTGCCTTGTCCCGGCGCATGGTGGTAACTTCCAGCCAGCATTACATTCTTGTCGATGATGTTTTTACAACGGGTTCGACCCTCAACAGTTGCGCTTACACGCTTCGCCGCGCGGGCGGCTTGAATCTTGACGTCGTCACCTTCGGTCACGGTTAACTTGCAAACTACCGCCACAGTCATGTCGCTTTTCAACAAGCCGAAATATTCCACCATTGTCCCTAAAAAGAAGGACATCCCGCAGGGCCTGTGGGTGAAATGCCCGCTCTCCGGCGAGATCGTTTTCAAGTCGGAGCTCGAGGACAACTTCATGGTCGTTCCCAAGAGCGGCTACCATTTCAAAATCGGCGCGCGCGAACGCATCGCCGCATTGGTCGACCCGGACACATTTGCCGAGGCCGACGCCGGCGTGCGCTCGGCCGACCCGCTGCGCTTCGTTGACTCGCAGCCTTATGCCACGCGCCTGAAAAAATATGAAAAGGAAAGCGGCCTGCCTGAGGCGGTGGTCAGCGGCACCGCGAAAATCGAAGGCATCGAGGTCGCACTGGCGGTGATGGATTTTCGCTTCTGTGGCGGCGCGATGGGTTCGGCCACGGGTGAGAAAATCACGCGCTGCATCGAGTCGGCGCTGGCAAAGAAAATCCCGTGCATCATTTTCAGCGCCTCGGGCGGCGCGCGCATGCAGGAGGGCATCTTCTCACTCATGCAGATGGCCAAGACCAGCGCCGCGCTCGGCCGGCTCGCGGAGGCTCGGCTGCCGTTTGTCTCGGTGCTGACCGACCCCACCATGGGTGGCGTGACGGCCAGCTTTGCGACGCTGGGCGATGTCATCCTTGCCGAACCGGGTGCGCTCATCGGTTTTGCCGGTGCGCGGGTCATCAAGGAAACCACGAAGCAGACGCTGCCCGCCGGCTTCCAGAGCGCGGAATTTCTGCTCAAGCACGGGCTGATTGACCAGATCGTCTCGCGCCTCGATTTGCGTATCCGCCTGCGCGACATCCTGACCGCGCTGTACGTGAAAAAACTTCCCGTCGCCGCCGCCAAAACCTGACCTGTCCATGGGCAAGTCTGAACTGGCCGACTACGCCGCGGTGCAGGATTATCTTTTTGGCCTCAAGGCGAGCGGGCCGAAGTTCGGCCTCGACCGGATGCGGGGCTTGGCCGAGGCGCTCGGCCATCCCGAGCGCACGGTGCCGGTGATCCACCTCGCCGGCACCAACGGCAAAGGTTCGGTTGCGGCGATGCTCGACGCCATTTTCCAGGCGGCGGGCTGGCGCACAGGTCTCTACACTTCACCGCACCTCGTGAAGCTCGGCGAGCGCGTGCAGGTGAACCGCCAGATTCTGGGCGAGGCGGAAGTCACCGCTTACACGCGGGAACTGCGTCCCGTGGCTGAGCAGCTGGGACGCTTCGACGCCGGCGATCACCCGAGTTTCTTTGAATTTATGACCGCGATGGCGTTCTTGCAGTTCGCCCGCCGGCGCTGCGACATCAGCCTGATTGAAGTCGGCCTCGGCGGCCGACTCGACGCCACGAACGTGGTGCAACCCGATATGGCGGTCATCACCTCCATCGGCCTGGACCACTGCGAATTTTTGGGCGATACGCTGGAAAAGATCGCCGCGGAAAAAGCCGGCATCATCAAACCCGGCCGTCCCGTGGTGCTGGGCCACATGCCCGTAGCCGCGGAAAAAGTCATTCGCGACATCGCGGCCGGAACTGCGTCACGCGTCGCGTCGGTGAGGGAAGCCTTTGGCGACAAGGTGGACAACTGTCCGCGCACGAACCTGGAAGGCGATTATCAGCGCTGGAATGCCGCCACCGCCGCGCTCGTCGCCCGCACGATGCCGCCGGCGTGGCGGCTGGACGATGAGGTCGTCGCGCGTGGCTTGCAGCAGGCCAGCTGGCCGGGGCGCTGGCAGCGCCTGTGCCTGGCCGACGGCCGGCTGCTTGTGCTCGATTCTTCGCACAATCCCGAAGGCGCGCAGGTGCTGGATGAAAACTTAAAGAAACTCGTGGCCGAGACCGGACGGGCGCCGGTCGTCATCACCGGCGCGCTGGGGGTGGAGCGGGCGTGTGCGCTGCTCGAAACCATCGGCCGGCATGCGCGCGAAATTTATTTCACCATGCCCAGGCAATCGAGGGCGTGCTCGTTCGAGGAACTCGAGTCGCTTGTGCCAACGGATTTTTCCGGCCGCACGCACCGTGCGGAAGTGGCGGAGATTTTTCCTGCGCCGCTGGCCTGTGCCGTCGGCGGGACGGACGATGTCATGGTCGTGACCGGGTCAATCTACTTGCTCGGCGAAGCGCTGGCATGCCTCGAACCGCAGCGCGGCGTCGGTGAGGGACGGCTGCAGGATTTCTGATGCTGAGCGCGTGATATTGGTAGGGCCCGTTGCCCTCAACGGGCCGACCGTGTCCGCCATAGCTTTAGCGACGGCGGAAACCGACGGGCGGCGACAAGTGCGAAGCCTTGTCGGCTGGGGGCAGCCGCCCCTACCTGAATAATCCACCTGCCTCACGCCAGTTTCACCAAGTTCGCGGTGGCGGGGACGTCCTTGATGATTTGCGACGGCTCCGGGCCGACGCCGAGGTAGCGGAGGTTCGGCAGCTGTTTGGCCGCGGGCCAGGTCTCGCCGGCGTAGGCGACGTTGAGCAGGCTTTTGATCATCGCGGCGACATAGCGTTGCGCGGCGCGGGGCAGGGCGGCGAAGTGGCGCACCTGCGACACGTCCTCGCTCCAGCCCGGAAACTTTTTATAGATGGGATGCAGCGCGCGGCGCACGGCTTCGCTGCGCGGCACGTGGGCATGGGCGCGCCCGGCCGCGTCTTCGTAACCCACGCAGATTTGCAGCTCGCCGTTCCATTCGCCGCTGTGGGTGAGCGCGTCGAGCTTGTTGATCATCAAGTCCTGGAATCCGCCGTAGCGGAGCGCGTCGCCCTTCTCGACGGCGTCGTACCAGCCAACCATGCGCTGGCGGCCGGTGCTGGTGCCAAACTCGAGTTGCTTCAGCTTCGCGCACAGTGGGTGCGCGTCGTCCATTTGCGTGAGGAAGGTGTGCGTGCCGACTTTGGTGTCGTAGGCCTTGGCCACGCCGAAGGTGTGCACGGGCTGCACGGGCAGGCCGGCGCTCTCGAAAAGCTCGGGCGTGTAGGTGTGCGAGGCGGTGACGTTGGGCGAGAAGCCGTGGCGCTTGTCGAGCCAGTAGGCCTGGCCGAATTCACCGATGACGGTGCGGCCGGCCGCCAGCTCGCCGCGGACAATCTCGCGCACTTCACGGATGTTTTTGGCGAGGGCGACGCCGGCCTGCCAGTAAACCTCGGTGAGGCGCGCGAGATTGAGGGTGAATGGCGCGGCGCCGCGGAACGGCGTGAAGTCGAACTCGCTTTTGTCGAACACGCCCAGATTGATGGCCTCGGCGTTGGCGCGCTGCTCGGCGGCGGTCAGCTTGTCGAAAAATTCATTCCACGCGGCCTCGCTCACGCGGCAGACGTGCTGGATGGTGTGCAGGGCGCGGTCGGCGCGCTGGGCCAGCTTGCGTGCGAAGTAGTTTGGGCCGGCAAGAAAATCCGAAAACGTGACCTGCCACTGGGCGGTTTCATCAACATACGCGGGTGTGATGCCGCGGCCGGTCGAGCCACGCGGCTCCTCGTGGAGGATGTTGACGCGGTAGTCCTCCCACGCGAGGTCGAGCAGGCGGTGGGTCAGGTCGGAGACGAGCGTGCGCTCGTCAATGCGCAGGCGCGAGAGGACGGCGTAGCCCTTTTTTTCGAGCGGGCGGGTCTCCCACCAGATCTTGCGCGGGTCGGCCACGACGCCGGCGCCGAGGCAAAGGTGTGGCACGGCGGCTTCGACGACGCCGGAGGGCAGCAGGTTGAGCTTGATGCCGCCGGCGGTGTGGCCGGAGTTGGCACCGCCGTTGACCTTGAGCACGACGGAGACGGGGGCGCGCGTGGCGCGCAGCTCGTCAATGATTTCCGGGATGAGGCGGCCTTTGCCTTCATCGCCGAGGGAGATGCCGACATCAGCGATGAGCCGGCTTGAAAATGGAATCAGGGACATGGTTGCTTGTTCGCAACCGGAGGAGCGCCCCTGTTGCCATGAATTGAAAACGCGAGCACGGGGCGGAGTGCAAACAAAAATAATGAAGGCGACCGGACTGAGGTGAGCCGCGGCGTTGGCTCGAGCGACTAGCTTGGCTCCGCTTTTATTTACTTGGAGTCTTCTCGGCAGCGGGCAATCTAATCATTAGCCCTATAACCTCGGGCCAGCTATCATAGCGGGAATAGTCCTTGAAGATGGTGCAATCGACGAGATAGCCGTCCAAAAAACCAAAAACGGCAGTAACGAAAACATATCCAGGATAAGCGCGATAGCTGCCGATTTGCACTCGAATAAGCCGGGTCCCGTCGAGTTTCCTATCTAAAAATGGAGTCCCCTCTAAGTGATCTCGTTCTTCAACATCATGTAGGTGTTCTGAAACCAGTGCGCTCCGAAAATCCGCTATGGGCATATCGATCGGAAATCTTGAGAGGAGTGCGGCGCGCACATCTTCTTCGCTCGCTGTCAAAGTAACTATGGCAATGCCTACTGGTGGCTCCGGTGTTTTTGTTGTACACGCAGTGACAAGAAGGGTGGACAAAATCAGGATGTGTTTCTTCCTCATTTTTGTCCAGTGTTCAACCAGGCTGGTGCGAGGTTTTCAGATGGATTGAGGTTATCGTTCCGCTGAACCTATTTCAATCTTTTCTGCCCTCTTCCGGCGGGTGGGAGCGGCGCGCCGAATGATTTCTCAGAAATCCCACGAGCCATATAAACGCGCCGAACACAGCGCCCCCGACATGCGCCATGGTTGCGACGCGGATCGATGAGTCGTTGAATTGGATCATGCCGCCGCCGGTTCCGTGCCGGCTCTTCGCTTCAACCACGATCTCCAAAACATAGATGGAAAAAACCGCGGGCCAGAACCAGTCGACCCAGTTTCGCTGCCAGCCCTGCAGGGCCAGGAAGACCAGCAGCCCGAAATTCACCGCGGACAAACCGCCGTAGCGAACCATGGTGGGGTCGCCCCAATACATCGCGACCGCAATCGCGAGCGGCATGCCAACGAGGCTGACGTAGCAGGCGACAGGATGCGGGCGCTCCAAAAGTCGCCCGAGAATCAGGAACAGTCCGGCGTCGGCGATAAAATGCGGCCACCCGAAATGCACGAGGTGTCCCGTCCAAAGACGCCAAGCTTCGCCCTGGGCCACGGCCGAGCGGTCGTAGATGAGACGGGACTCCCAACCGGGATTCAATTGAACCACAATCGCGGCCATCGTCAGGACCAGAAACACCCACGGGATTTTCCTGGGGTCGAATATTTCCTCGAAACTGTCGCGAACAGATTCGGCAATGGATGCCTTGGTCGGACTCATGGAGAGATGAAACAGCGGTGGGAACTTTGCCTGCGCTTGAAAGGTAGGGCTCGCTCCCCGAGCGGGCCGCGGCGCGTTGAGGGCAACGCGCCCTACCTGATCGAAGGTATTCGGCGGTTTTGAAGATGCGCTCAGTCCTTCCGCGTGGAAACCTCGATCACGTCGTGCGGGGCGGCTTCCTTCTGGCCGGCGGGGCTGACGCGGACGTAGCGGGCCTTGGCCCGGAGTTCAGGAAGGTTCTTTGCACCGAGGTAGCCCATGCCGCTTTGGATGCCACCGATGAGATCGGTGAGGACGTTGTCCACCGAGCCGGAAATTTCCTTGAGTGCCTCGATGCCCTCGGCCGTGAGCTTGCGCGAGGTGTCGGTTTTGTCCTGGCCGTAGCGGGCGGCGCTGCCGCTTTTCATCGCGGCGAGCGAACCCATGCCCCGGTATTGCTTGTAGAGTTTACCGTTGATTTCGAGAATCTCGCCGGGAGCTTCGCGGCAACCGGCGAAGAGCCCGCCGCAGATGACGGCGTCAGCGAGGGTGAGGGCCTTGACGATGTCGCCCGACTTGGTGATGCCGCCGTCGGCGAGGAGGCGGACGCCGCGGGCCGCGGCGGCCTTGCTGGCGAGGTAAAGCGCGGTGAGCTGAGGGATGCCGACGCCTGCGACCATGCGCGTGGTGCAGATGGAACCGGGCCCTTGGCCGACCTTGATGGTGTTCGCACCGCAGTCGGCGAGAAACTCGACACCGGCGGCGCTGGTGACGTTGCCGGCGATGATGGTGAGCTTGGGAAAGGCGCTGCGCACGAGGCGCACCATGTCGCCGACGCCGGTGGTGTGGCCGTGGGCGGTGGAAACGGCAACCGCATCGATGTTTTCTTCGACGAGTTTGCCAACGTGGGAAAGAATGGTGTCGCGGTCGAGTTCGCCGGAGGGTTTGCGCATGGGCGCGAGCGCCGCGCCGACCGTGAGGCGGAAATGTTCATCGCGCGCGGGTTTGCGCAGGGATTTGGATTCACCGGTGATGCGCTCGACGTCGGAGCTGGTGACGAGCCCGCGGAGGCGGCTGCTGTCATCGACCACCAGGATTTTGTGAAGGCCGACGTGCTCGGTAAAAAAGGCGTCGGCGACCTTGATGGGATCGCCCGACATTTTCCTGGCCGACACCGTGACGAGTTGGGCGCGGGGCGTCATGACATCGGCGACTTTCTTCGCGCGATAGCGTTCCTTGACCACGTTGCTGGAGAGCAGGCCGGCGAGTTTGCCTTGCGCGTCCACGACGGGAAAGGTGCGGAATTCGAATTTGCGCTCTTCGATCATCGCGAGCACGTCGCCGATCAGCAGGCCGGGGTCGACCGTGATGGGATCCTGGATGAGGCCGTGGATATGGTGCTTCACCCGGGCGACTTCCTCCACCTGCTGGGCGGGGGCCATGTTGTAATGAATCAGGCCGAGTCCGCCGTTGAGCGCCATGGCGATGGCCATGCGCGCCTCGGTGACCGTGTCCATGTCGGATGAAATGACGGGGATCTGCAGGCGCAGCGTTTCACTGAGCTGGGTCGAGAGGTCGGCGTCGCGCGGCAAAATCTCCGAATGGAGCGTCGCGAGCGAGACGTCGTCGAAGGTCAGCGCGGTTGGGCGCGTGGCGGCAAAAAAAGCGTCGGCCGGCAGGTAAAAACCGGCATCGATGCCGGGGGCGGGAGTCGTGGCAACCTTTGTCATGAGTTGCCACGAACGTAATAAGGCTCCCGAGAGAAAGTGCAAATGTTTTTACGCAATGGGCAAAAACGCCACCGGCCGCGCCGGGGCGAACCACTAATGAACACTTATCAGCATTGATTGTTTTTAACCGCGAATGAACCCTCCTTCGCCAAGGCTACGGAAGGGCAGGCACGAATAGACGCGAATTAATGGTCTTTCCGCGGATAGCGCGGATTTGCGCTGATATTATCAGGATGATAAAAAACTCTGCTGGCTGTGTGCTGCGCCAGCAGCACCGTTCTTCATCAGCCATTCGCGTGTATTTGCGTTCATTCGCGGTTAAAATCTGAATCTATAATAAGTGACATCAGCCTGCCCGTCGTAGCTAGAAAGCGAAGTCGGGTGCCCATCAGCGGTTGAAAATCTCCTCCGAGTCCGCGATCATCCGTGCATCCGCGGGAAAAACCAGAGTTAATTCGCGTTAACAGGAAATTGGTTTGCAATACCGGCGTTACAAATGAGCAGATTTCGCCGTGAAGGATTGAAAGCCTTGGTGGCATGTCCTAACTCGGGGAGCATGGCCTATCCAGCGACCAACGACAATCCGGCCCCGGTGGATTTGCGGACGTTGACGGCGCATGCGGAATCGATCCCGGCGGCCACGACGGTCGAAGCTGCGCAAACCGTGCTGGCCGACAAAAACATCGACTTTGTCGCCGTACTCAACGGATCGCGCCTGATCGGTGTCTGCACCCGGCGCGATCTCGCACATCAGCTCGGCTCGCGTTACGGCTTTGCCCTCAATGCCCGGCAGCCGGTGGGTGCGTTTCTTGCGCGCGCGACGCTAAAGATTTCGACCGCTGCGCCCGTCACCGAAGTGTTCAGGGCCGCCACGGCGCGCGGTCCGCTGGAGTTTTATGACGACGTGCTGCTCGTCGAGCCGGACGGGCTCTACGTAGGGATGATCCCCATGCGCGCGCTTGTGCGCCTGCAGACCGAATTTCTCCTGCGCAACAACGCGCAGCTCGAGGCGTCGCGCGATGAGATCGCGGAAAAAAACCTCGCGATGGAAAAGGACCTGTTCATGGCGCGCGAGGTGCAGCTGGCCATGCTGCCCCCGGCCCATGCGCCGTTCTCCGCTGGCGGGCTCACCCTGCGGCTGGCCCATCGCTACCAGCCCGCTGGCAGCGTGAGCGGCGATTTCTACGACGTGCTGCGCATCTCCGACGACGTGGCGGGCATCCTGGTCTGTGACGTGATGGGGCACGGCGCGCGTTCCGCGCTTATCACGGCCATGGTGCGCGCGATGATGGAGGAACTGCGGCCGTTTGCTGCCGATCCCGGCGTCCTGCTCACCCGCCTCAATCGCAATCTCAGCCGCATCCTGCGCCAGACCGGCAGCCTCATTTTTGTCACGGCGGCCTATGCGGTGATCGACCTCGGCTCGCGCCGGCTGCGTTACGCCCAGGCCGGCCATCCGACGCCGTTGCGTTGGGATGCCTCGGCCCGGGCCTTGCGGAAGGTGGCGTGCCGGGATGAACTCGCCGGGCCGGC
>DATMNP010000022.1:0-24396 GCA_035568935.1 Opitutaceae bacterium
TACGCCCTCCGCACGTTGATCAATCTCGGCATCGCCGCCGAGGTGAAGCGACCGCTTGTGCGCGTGACGGAGCTCGCGACCGCCGAAAAGTTGCCGGTGAAGTTTCTCGAGCAAATCATGCAGGCGATGAAAGAGGCCGGCCTGGTCGAAAGCGAACGCGGCAAATTCGGCGGTTACCGGCTGGCCCGGCCCACCGGCAAAATCTTCATCGGCGAGGTCGTCCGGCTCATTGATGGCCCGCTTGCGCCCATCGGCTGCGTCAGCCACACCGCCTACGAAAAATGCTCGTGCCCGGACGAGACGCATTGCGGCCTGCGCATGCTCATGCTCGACGTGCGCAACGCCATTGCCGGCATCCTCGACCGTTATTCGCTGGCCGACGTCGTCGAAGTCACGCTGCGCAAAATGCGCCGCGACGGCATTGCACCGCCCTTCAGCGAACCCGTGCCCGCCGCGCGTTCCCGCGCGGCGAAGGCACTTCATCCGCGCCTCCACCCGGTGGAAGGCATCGTTCAACAACTTCTCGGGGACTATTCCATTTAATCATCTCTGCCATGAGCACTGAAACCAAAACCACAACCCTGGCCGCCGCGCCCGACTGGATCGAGCTCGTGCGCCAGAAAGTCGAGTCGCTTCGCTTCGGCGTCGTGCAACTGGTCGTCCATGACGGCCGCGTCACGCAAATCGAGCGCACCGAAAAAACCCGCCTCCCGGCGAACCGCGACGAGATCGCGGCCCGCTGAATTTTTTTGCCGACCGGCGCGCGCCGAAGGCCCTTGTCCAAATCATCCCATTGCACCGACCAGGCTACTGGCGGTTCACATGACCAAAAATCCATCACCAATGAAAAACCTTTCTCTTCGTTTCGTGTCAGTGCTGCTCGCATCGACCACGCTCGCGCTTCCGCGGCTCGCCGCGGACGAGCGCGACGACATCAAGGCCCTGCGCGCCCAAATCGATTCCCTCGAACAAAAACTCAACGTGCTCGAACAAAAACAGGAAATTCAGGAGCAGGAAACTGCCGAAGCGGCCAAGGCTGCGCCGAAAATCTCGCTCACCGGCCAAGGCTTTGTCTTTGCCTCGGCTGACGGCGCGAATTCGCTGCACATCGGCGGCCTCGTGCAGTTCGACTCGCGGGAATTCCTGGCCGACGGCGGCGGAGTCCTGAACAACTCGTTCGTGCTGCGCCGGGCGCGTCCCATCATCGATGGCGCGCTCGACAAGATCTATTCCTTCCAGTTTGTGCCCGAGTTTGGCGGTACGAACCCGGTGAGCATCTTCGACGCCAATGTTGGCATCGCGCCGACCAAGGAACTGCAGTTCAAGTTCGGCAAATTCAAGGCTCCGATCGGCCTCGAGCAATTGCAGGGCGATCCCGCGACCTCGTTCGTCGAGCGCTCGCTCGTGAACAACCTCGTGCCCAGCCGTGACCTCGGTGCGCAAGTCACCTACACCTTCAAAGGAGGAGTTCTCACCGGCACGGCCGGCGTCTTCAACGGCGTCGCCGATGGGGCGAACTCGACCAACGTGGACTTCGACAATGACAAAGACGTGGATGCGCGGTTGTTCTCGCGGCCATTCATCAACACCAAGGACTCGCCCTTGCATGGCTTGGGCGCCGGCCTCGCTGGCAGCTTCGGCCGCGAAAAGGGCAATCCCGCACTCACAGCCGGTTACAAGACCGATGGACAACAGACCTTTTTCAAATACAAGAGCACCGTGGCCGCCGACGGCCAGGTCTGGCGCATCTCACCGCAGGCTTATTATTACTACGGCCCGTTCGGTGCGCTTGGCGAATACGCTGTCTCGACGGTCAACGTGCGTCCCAGCGCGACCGGCGCCAAAACCCAGTTGGAAAACAAGGCCTGGCAGGCGTCGTTCTGCTATGTGATCACGGGCGAGGACGCCAGCTACACCGGGGTTACGCCGGCGGAGCCGTTCAGCTGGGCCGATGACACCTGGGGCGCCTGGCAAATCGTCGCGCGCTACGCGGACCTCAAGATCGATTCCAAGGCGTTTCCGCTTTTCGCTGACGCCACATCGACCGGCAACGTAAACGCCAAGGAAGCTTCATCGTTTGGGATCGGTCTAAATTGGTATCTCAACAGCGTCGTGCGCATCTCGCAGGATTACTTCCAGACGCAGTTTACCAACAGTGTCGCGCCTTCAGCCGCCACGCAGATTCTCCGCCAGGACGAGAAGGCGCTCATCACGCGCGTGCAACTTTCATTTTAATCGAGGTCATCCAACCAGATTCACGCCAAATAATAATCTAACCATCCGCCGCCGGCGCCCGCTACCGGGCGAAGGCGCGCACGCCGTGCGGCGGATCCCTACAAACATGACATCCATCATGAATACAGAAATCTCCTCCCGTTTCACGACGGTCGCCCGGGTCTTGTCCTCGCCTCCGTCCCTCTCCCTGCCGGCTGCGTTCGGCGAACAGCTCGAGGCACTTTACGGCCTCGTCCAACGCTCGGACTATGTGTTCGGCTCGCCGCTGGGGCCGTTCTACCACCAGTCCAACCGCCATCATTTGCCGCGCTTCGTCTATTTTGGGCCGCAAGCCACGGACGAATCGCTGCGCCTCGCATTTCTCACCGGTTTCGACCATCGCGACCTGCGCGGCACGCTCTCGTTATTGCACTTCGTCGAACACCTCGCACGCAGGCCTGACCTCGGCCAAAGCCTCAACCTCTCGATCTTCCCGCTGGTCGATGTGCTGGGCCTGGCCGGGATCGCTCCGGGCCGCGATCTCGCGCACGAAAATTGGGCGCGCACGACGGCGCCCGAACTCTCGCTGCTGGAGAAAGACGCCCGCGTGCGCGGCTACCATGGCTTCGTGCGGCTCGAGACCGCTCCCGGCGACGACGCGGTCACGGTGCGGCTGCGCACGGCCGCGCGGGTCAAGAACCCCGCACCGGGCGTGGAGCTGATCACCTCGGAAGATATCGCGCCCTTTCCCGTGCGTTGGGAAAATGGCACCGTCAGTCCATCGGAGGACGGGCCGCTCGCATCTGCGGACGACCTGCCATTCCAGCCGTTTGAGCTTACGCTGCGCCTGCCCGGCGCGTGGGCGCCCAGGCTGCATCGCGAGGCCACGGCCTCGATTCTCAAACGCTTCGTGCTGCGCTACCGCAGCCTGCTCGCCTACGGCCAGCATCTCTAAAAACTTTAACCGTCATGGTAATGCTCGAAAATCCGACCCAAGTTTATCCGCACAAGCTCCGGCGGCTTTACTGGCCGTTCCTGGCCCTGGCGGAGTGTTGCCGCGAGGTCATTGGCACGGTGGCGGGCTCGTTCAAGGGCCGGGAGGGCCATCGTTACACCATTCCCCGTTTCACCTTTCTCGGTCCCGAGGGCGGGTTGCCGCAAAAAAGGATCGGCTTGTTTGCCTTGGTGCATGGTGATGAGCCGTCGGGAGCCGGTGCGTTGCTGAGGCTGCTGCAAACACTGGCTGGCCATCCGGGACTGGCGCTCGGTTACGATCTCGTGTGCTACCCGGTCTGCAATCCCACCGGCTATGAGGATGACACCCGGCACAACTGCCACGGCGCCGACCTGAATCGGGAGTTCTGGCGCAACTCAAGCCAGCCGGAAGTCCGGATTCTCGAGGAAGAACTCCGGACGCAGGCGTTTGACGGCATCATCGCGCTGCATGCGGATGACACGAGCGACGGGCTCTACGGCTATGCGCATGACCGGCTGCTCAACGAGCAGCTGCTGGTGCCGGCGTTGCGGGCCTCGGAAAAATTCCTGCCGCGGGACTGCCGGGCCATGATCGACGGCTTTGCCGCGTGCGATGGTGTCATCGGCGATTGTTTCAAGGGCGTGCTGGCGCCGTCGCCGGAACAGCGGCCACGGCCGTTCGAGATCATTTTTGAAACTCCCGCGCACGCGCCGCTCGACCACCAGGTCGAAGCCGCGCATGCCGCGTTGCTCGCCATCCTCGCCGAATACCGGGGATTCATGGCCTGGGGACAAAACATCTGATATCGGCATACCCTTCCAAATTTTTTGCAATGAACTCTTTCCGTTTTATTCTTCTTCTCATGCTCGGCGTCGCGACGGTGCGCGCCGAAAAAATCACGCTGCGCGTCGGTTATTTTCCCAACCTCACGCATGCGCAGGGCATCATCGGCAGCGAGACCACGCGCGAAGGCCGCGGCTGGTTCGAGCAGCGGCTCGGGCCCGATGTCACCATCCAGTGGTTTGCCTACAACGCCGGGCCGAGCGCGATGGAGGCGATTTTTGCCGGCAGCATCGATCTCACCTACGTCGGGCCGAGCCCGGCGCTCAATGCCTACATTCGCTCGGAAGGCGACGAGATCCGCGTGCTCGCCGGTTCAGCCGAGGGCGGCGCGGCGCTCGTCGTCCAGGGCGATGGCCGCATCAAGCAGCCCGCCGACTTCCGGGGCAAGCGCCTCGCCACTCCGCAGCTTGGCAACACGCAGGACGTGGCGGCGCGCGCGTGGCTGAAGAAACAAGGTTTCAGGATCACGCTCACCGGCGGCGACGTGCAGGTGCTGCCCACGGCCAACGCCGACCAGTTTACGCTTTTCGAACAAGGCCGGATCGATGCCGCCTGGACCGTCGAGCCGTGGGTCTCGCGCCTCGAGCTCGACGCGAAAGGGAAGGTCTATCTTGAGCAAAGCGACGCGGTCACCACCGTGCTGGTCGCCAGCGTGAACTTGTTGAAGACCCACCCGGAGCTGGCGGAAAAATTCCGCGCCGCGCACGCGGAACTCACGGCGTGGATCAATGCGCACCCGGACGAGGCGAAAACGCTCGTGCGCGCCGGCCTCAAGGCCGACACCCGCCACGAGGTGCCCGCCACCCTCGTCGATAATGCATGGCGCCGGTTGCATTTTACCGGCCAGGTGGCACCGTCGCAGTTCGCCGCGTTCGTTGCCGATGCGCAGAGTGTCGGTTTTCTCCGCAACGCCATTCCACTCGACCGTCTTTTCGGCAAAGAGCTTATCCTTAAATAAAAATGACCGGCGTTTTCACAGAAAATCACTGCCGCAAGGCGGCTCGGGTGGGGGTATCCTCGAAGAGGCTATCCCCACCCGAGACAACGCCGCGTCAGTGGTTTTTATGTGAAAACCCTGCGGGCTGGGGTGCTTGGGGCTCCGGGCGGCGTTGGCGCCGAGGGCCAAGGCCCTGCGGGCATTGGCTCCTCGTCGCCGTCTTGCCCGAGAGCCGCAATCACCACCAGCGACGGCCATTTCTATTTAAGGATCAGCTCTCAACCCCATGACGTTACAGACCGAACTCCAGAACGAGATCTGTTCCAAGCTCTCCATCCAGGGCGTGAGCAAGCACTTTGGCTCGGGCGCACGCGCCGTGCATGCGCTCGACCATGTGTCGCTCGAGGTGGGTGACGGGGAGTTCGTCTGCCTCGTGGGGCCGAGCGGCTGCGGAAAATCCACGCTGCTCAACATCATCGCCGGCCTCGAGCAGGCCGACGGTGGCCAGGTGCTGGCCGATGGCACGCCCGTGGTGCAGCCCGGCCGCGACCGCATGATGCTGTTCCAGGAACCGGCGCTTTTCCCCTGGCTCGATGTGCTGAGCAATGTGCTGTTCAGCCTGCGGTTGAAACCCGGCCTGACCCGGAAGGAGCGCCTCGAGGTCGCCCAGTTTTATTTGAAGCTGGTCGGTTTGGAAAAATTCGAGCACGCGTTCATCCACGAGCTGTCGGGCGGGATGAAGCAGCGCGTGGCCCTGGCCCGAGCGCTCGCGCCCAACCCCCGCGTGCTGCTGATGGACGAGCCGTTCGCCGCGCTCGACGCGCTCACCCGCGAGCAGCTCTACGGAGACTTGCAAAGCATCTGGCAGAAACGGAAGAAAACCATCATCTTCGTCACCCACAATGTCCGCGAGGCGGCCTGCCTCGGCGACCGCGTGGTGCTTTTTTCGCCGCATCCGGGCCGCATCCGCGAACAATTCAAAGTCGACCTGCCGCGGCCGCGCGACATCAACAGCGTCGAGCTGGCGCGGTATTCGACGACCATCACCGCGGCGTTGAAAAACCGGTCGCTGGCGCAAACCGAGGAGGCCGAATGAAACGCTTTTTTAAAGTCATCCTGTTTTTTGCCGGGCTCGTTGCGGTGTGGCAGGCGTTTTATTTTGCGCATGCCTGGTCGAGGGTGCTGCTCCCGTCGCCGCTCAGCGTCGGCCGGTACCTCTGGGGCGCGGCGCTCGACGGAACGCTCGGCGGCGCCATCGTGGTGACGTTGAAGCGGCTGCTGCTCGGCTACGCGGCCGGCCTCGTGATCGGGCTGCCGCTCGGGCTGCTGACCGCCCGCTTCAACGTGCTCAACGACACGCTGGGGTTGCTCGCGCTCGGCTTGCAGACGCTGCCCAGCGTGTGCTGGGTGCCGCTCGCGCTCCTGTGGTTTGGCCAGACCGAGATGGCCATGCTTTTTGTCGTGGTGATGGGCACGCTCTGGTCGGTCATCATCGCGACGGACAACGGCGTGCGGAATATTTCACCGATTTTTGCCCGCGCCGCGAAGACGATGGGCTCGCGCGGCCTCCACACCTGGCTGAAAGTGATCCTGCCGGCGGCGCTGCCGTTCATCGTGGGCGGCATGAAGCAGGGCTGGGCCTTCGCGTGGCGCTCGCTGATGGCGGCCGAAATCTATGTCACCATCCTGAGCGGCTTCGGCCTCGGCTCGCTCCTCAATGACGGGCGCGAGCTCAACGCCATGGACCAGGTGATCGGCATCATGCTGGTTTTGCTTTTCATCGGGCTGATTGCCGACAAGATCCTTTTCTCCCCGTGGGAGCGCTTCCTGCGCCGCCGCTGGGGCACGGCCAGATAACCACTACGCCGTGTTAACCACTAATGCACACTAATGGGCACTAATATTTTCAAAGCATGCAGAAGACCGACTTAACCACTGATGTACACTTATAGTCACTGATAATATGAAGTTGGATTCGAACTCATTTTTGTCTGTTTCTTCCGGATCAGTGATAATCAGTGTGCATCAGTGGTTAAAATGCCCTAGAAGCTATTGCCAAATTTTCTATCACAAAAACTCAAACCCATCCGAACATGGCCCGCATCTATAACGACATCACCGAAACCATCGGCAACACGCCCCTCGTGCGTCTCAACCGCACGGCGGCTGCGCATGGCGCGCTCGCCGACATCCTTCTCAAGCTCGAGTTCTTCAACCCGCTTTCGAGCGTGAAGGACCGCATCGGTTTCGCGATGATCAACGACGCGCTGAAGTCGGGGAAGATCAACCAGGACACCGTCCTCATCGAGCCGACCAGCGGCAACACTGGCATCGCCCTGGCCTTCGTCGCCGCCGCGAAGGGCCTCAAGCTCATCCTCACGATGCCCGAGACGATGACCATCGAGCGCCGCAAGCTGCTCAAGGTTCTCGGGGCCAAGCTCATCCTGACCGAGGGACCGAAAGGCATGAAGGGCGCCATCGCCAAGGCCGAGGAACTCGCGGCCAAGATCCCGAACAGCGTCATCCTCCAGCAGTTTTCCAACCCGTCGAATCCTGAGATTCATCGCAAGACGACCGCTGAGGAAATCTGGCGCGATACCGACGGCAAGGTGGACATCATCATCTCTGGCATCGGCACCGGCGGCACCATCACCGGCGTCGGCGAAGTGCTCAAGCCGCGCAAGCCGTCGTTGAAAATCATCGCCCTCGAGCCCGCCGGCTCGCCCGTGCTTTCCGGCGGACAGCCCGGCCCGCACAAGCTGCAGGGCATTGGCGCGGGCTTCATCCCGGCCATTCTCAACACGAAAATCTACGACGAAGTCATCACGGTGAAGGAGGACGACTCCGGGCCCATCAGCAAGCAGGTGAACAAGCTCGACGGCATTCCGATCGGCATTTCCTCCGGTGCGGCGGTGTGGGCGGCCCTGCAGGTCGCGAAACGGCCCGAAAACAAAGGCAAGCAGATCGTCGTGATCATTCCGTCGTCCGCGGAACGCTATCTCTCGTCGTGGCTCTTCGCCGACCTGAGCGTCGAAAGCGACTCGTTGGATGATTTGATACCGGCGGCGGCCAAGGCGTGAACGCTGGAAGGTTCAAAGTTCAAGGTTCCAAGTTTCAGGTTTGATGTCTCGCCGAATTCGGATGTAGGTCGGGCTTTACGCCCGACGCATCGGGGATAAACCCCGACCTACAATTCTGCATGGCAAAATAAGGAGGAGCGCGCCACGGCGCGCTCTTTTTTTGTGATCTGAAAGTATCAATCGTTGGGCGTTGGACGTTGGATGTTCGATGTTGGATGTTCGATGTTGGATGCTTGCGGTCGCCCGCCTCGCTTGTCGGCCGCTTGCCACCGATAAAAACTCCAGCCAAAGGAGCCCAGCGCGACGGCCATGCCGATGATCTTCATCATTGAGCCGGCCAGCAGCTGGTCTTCCTGGGGGGAGAAGCCGTAAATGAGCCGCGGGGCGTATTCATAGACCGGGTAGAGCACGCGGTCGGAAAACGTGATGTAGGCGAAGGCGGGCGTCATGCCGATGACGATGACGAGCTGGTAAAGCATCTGGCCGGGATAGCTGATGGGCGGAAATTCGCGTGAGGGACTGAGCACCGGCCACCAGTAAGCCAGCGCCGCGCCGAAAAACATGAGGTGCTCGATGACGTGCACATTTTTATTTACCAGCGTCAACTCATAGAGCGTGGGCGCATGCCAGACCGAGTAGGTCACGGTGTAAACGATGGCGCAGATGACCGGGCTGGTGAAGAAGCCCAGCAGGGTTTTCAACGAGGGCGCGGCGGTGACCGGGCGCACGAGCCACTCGGGCAGGCCGACCAGGAAAAGCACGGCGCACGGATAAATCATGATCTGGTGCTGCAGCATGTGCGCGCTGAGCAGAAAGCGCTCGGCGATCTGGTCGAACGGCGAACCGACGGCGAGGTAGAACAGCAGCAGCGAGGAGTAGAAACAAACGGCCTGGCGGCGCGGGTAGGGGGCGGTCGGCTCAAGCCGACCGCGCAACGGGCCGGTGAAAATCGCGTAGAGCCAGCCCAGCAGGATCAACCCGCCGATGAGGTAGGGTTCATTGTGCCAGTGGCGCCAGTCGATCATGGACGGAAGATTCGCAGATTTGTATGTAGGTCGGGCTTTACGCCCGACACCTAAATTCGACGGACGAATTTCGAGCTAAAATAGGGCTAGATGAATGACTCAAGAATTCGGCGAGGTTACGGCGCACTTCGAATAGGTCGATTTTCAATATCGGATGCGACCTATTTTTTGACGATCTGCCTGCAACGTCCACAGACGGGACTAACAAACGAGGCTTTGCTGGCCAAAATTTTGGCCGAGATTCACCGTCTTGGGGAAAGCGCGCATTGGACGATGCGTACAGGCGTCGTGATGCCGGATCATATGCATTTGCTCCCAGTCTTGGGCCGACAGGAAGACCTTTCCCAAACCATTCGTTTATTTAAGGGAAGACTTGCCATTGCGCTGCGTGACTTTGGCCTCAGCTGGCAACCGTCTTTTTATGATCATCGTCTCCGATCAACCCAAGAAGTTTTGCCTACGTTCCGGTACATTTTCTTGAATCCTTATCATGAAGGTCTGATCGGTGCTGGCGAAAAATGGCCTGGTCACTTTTGTGCGAAATAAGATTGGGAATGGTTCAAGGATTTAACGTCTGAAGAGACGCCGTTTCCTGAGTGGCTTTTGTGAAGATTCATGTCGGGGATAAACCCCGACCTACAAACACGTCCTCTTCAAACCTCTCGCGCAATGCTGCTGGTGGGCGCTTGGTGCTAATAAATTATCGCGAGCAACTCGTTAGGTTTTTCGCTACTCGTAAGACTTGCCCGCAAAGAGAATCTCGGCACAGCGCTTCCAAGGATTCGTTGGTGTACGATATTGCGGTGATTTCTTCCAATCATCCGCCCATGCCGCAGCTGCTTCCAAGAATGTTTCGATGCGGCCATTTTCCCAGCCATTCGCACCGGGTCCATACGGCGATGAATGCTTATCATTCTCTTTCTTTACTTCGTTTACACGGTCGGCTCCGAGAGCCGAAACAAAGGTAACGAAACTCTCTTCGTCGCACACTGCATCGGCTTTGCTTGAAGGTTGGTTGTCATTGTTTGCTCGAGAGCACAGGATCGTATCCCGATGCCCTATGCATGTCAGAGCCGGGCCGCCAAATCTTTCAACCGGACTTTCTTCCCTGCGTCCATCTCCCGCATGATGCGCGAAGCTTCGCGGCGTCCGGCGGGCGACTCATGCTTCAAGCGCAGAAGATAGGCCGAAGCCATGCGCCGATCGGACTCAGACAACTTGGAAAGTCGCTGCTTGAGGTCGAGAATAGCGGTGGCCGTCACATGGACACCCTAGTGAGTGCTCTGACTTCGTCAAGAATCAGGGGAGGAGAAATGACGAAACCAGAATGGCGAATTTCGAATGGCTGGACCCAAGCCATAAATTCCTGGCTTTCGGGCTTCCTAATTAACAATGCCCCGCATTCCGTTCATGGCCCAGTGTAACCTATTGGGTTACACTCCGGGCAGAGATTCCTCGCACGGCTCGGAATGACAAAGCGACCTGCCCGAATTTATCCGTGGTGAATCACACCGGTCGCACGATGCTGCTGCGGGGCGCCTGGTGCAGATAACCCATCGTGAGCGGCTTGCTGACGTCGGCGCCGAAAATTTTCAGCAGCGCCCACATCGTCCCGCCGGCGAGCACGAGGCCGATGAAAAAGAGGACCGTGCAGAACATTTTGTCCCAGCGCAGGTGCATGAAGTAGAAAATGACGAACATGAACTTCACGGCGGAGAGGACGGCGAGCGTGCCAAAGAGCAGCCAGTGGGCGAATGGCAGGTAAACCATGATGATCTCCACTCCGGTGATGATCGAAAGGATCATCGCCAGCTGGACGAAGATATGGAATTTGCTTTCGCCGGGCGAGTGGCCGGCGGCGTGAACGGGCGAGGCGGGAGCGCTCATGGTTTTTCAGCAGCCTGTTAAATGTACTCGAGAAGGTAAACGACGGTGAAGATGACGATCCACACGATGTCAACGAAGTGCCAATAAAGGCCCATCGATTCGACGTCGATGGCGTTGGCCTCGCCGAAGTCCACCGCGCCGCGGGTCCGGGTGAGCAGGTTGAGGCCGACATAGGCAATGATCGCACCGGCGATGGCGAGTGCGTCTTTGCCCAGATAACCGGACAGGGTTCCCGCTTGCGCCATGTGCACGAAATCAAGGACGAGATACATGGTCAGCCCGATGGCGGCGATGAATCCCGCGATGTGCAGGAGGGTCCGCCCGAACCACAGGCGGTTCGTGCTGACGTCGGCCGGTTGAAACGAGCGGATATACATCAGCGTGAGCCAGAGGACGCCGATGGCCACGTGGCAGCCGTGCGTGCCGGTGAGCGTGAAGAACGTCGAACCGAGGATGCAGTTCGTGATCGTCATGTGCTTGTCCATCACGAAGTCGGTGAACTCATAGACCTGGCAGGTGAGGAAGATGCAGCCGAAGAAAATCGTGCCGAGCAGCATGTGGCGCATGCTGCGGACATTGCCGCGCTGGATGGCGTTCACGGCGAGCGCCATGAGCAGCGACGACATGAGCAGGATGAAGGTCGAAAACGAGGTGAGCGGGGGATTGAAAATCTCCCGCGGGCTCGGGTTGCCGGGCGGCGGATGCAGCCGGTAAATGAGGTGGGTGGAAATCAGGCAGCCGAAGAACATGCAGTCCGACGCCAGAAACGTCCACATGAGCAGTTTCTTGTTCGGAATGCCCGTCGTGGTGGACGGGTCATGGTGATGGTCGATGGTAGCGGTGGCGGTGCTGCTCATGGGTGGGCCTCCTGCGTTGGCGACTCGGCGTGGTCTTTTTCCGGATCGGGATGGATGTGGTAGCCTTCGACGCCTTCCAGCGCCCAGAGGTAGATGCCGACGAACATGATCGCAAAACCGACGATGGTGGTGCCGAGTTTCAGGTGGATGCCGGGCGCGGGGTTGGCGTCGAGGACGGCGATGCCGATGGCGGCCACGAGTATGCCAACGCTGGCAATGAAGGGATAAATCGACTGATGGGGCATGTGGATGCCGCCGTGCGAGGCCTCTTCCTTGGCGTGGAGGGATTTTTCTTTTTCGATCTCGGCCTGGTGATGTTTCTCATACCACCACGCGTCGCGTTCGTGCACGGTGGGGATGACGGCGTAATTGTACTCAGGCGGCGGGCAGGCGAGCGACCACTCGAGCGTGCGGGCATCCCAGACATCGCGGCCGACGCGTTCGCCCTTGAAGTAGGTGTAGATCATCACACTGAAATAGATCGCCACGCCAACGCCGAGGATCAGGGCGCCGATGGTCGCGATGAGGTTGCCGGAGTTCCAGCCCATGTTGGCGTCGTAGGTGAACGTGCGGCGCGGCATGCCATTGAGCCCGAGGAAGTGCATCGGGAAGAACGTGGTGTTGAAGCCGATGAAGATGACCCAGAAGGACGTCTTGCCCCAGAACTCGCTGACTTTGCGGCCGAACATGAGCGGGAACCAGTAGTGGATGCCGGCGAGCAGCGCGAAGAGCGAGCCGCCGATGAGCACGTAGTGGAAGTGGGCGATGACAAAATAGCTGTCGTGCTGCTGGGCGTCGGCCGGCGCGGCGGCGTGCATGATGCCGGAGAAGCCGCCGATCATGAACATCCAGACGAAGCCGAGGGCGAACATCATCGGCGTGCGCATCTGCAGGTGGCCGCCCCAGAGCGTGCCGATCCAGTTGAAGATTTTCACGCCGGTCGGCACGGCGATGGCCATGGTGGCCAGCGAGAACGCGGCCGTCGCCATCGTGCCCAGGCCGGTGGTGAACATGTGGTGGCTCCACACGGCGAAGCCGAGGAACCCGATGGATGCGCCCGAAAACACCACGATGGGATAGCCGAACAGCGGCTTGCGGGCGAAGGTCGGGATGATTTCCGAAACAATGCCCATGGCCGGGAGGATGAGGATGTAAACTTCCGGGTGGCCGAAGACCCAGAACAGATGCTGCCAGAGAATGGGCAGGCCGCCGTTGGACACCTCAAAAAAGTTTGTGCCGAAAAGGCGGTCCATCATCAGCTCGATCAGCGCGATGGTGATGGCGGGAAACGCGAGGACGATGAGGAAGGCGGTGAAGAGCGTCATCCAGGTGAAGACGGGCAGGCGCATCATGGTCATGCCCGGCGCGCGCAGGTTGATGATGGTGACGATGAAATTGAGCGAGGCGGCGATGGAGGCCACGCCGAGGAGCTGCAGGCCCATGACCCACATGTCGATCGAATGGCCGGGGATGTAGGTCCGCGTGGTGAGCGGCGCGTAGCCGAACCAGCCGCCGTTGGGCGGGCCGTCTTTCATGAACCAGCCGAGGTTGATGATGATCGCGCCGACGAGGAAGACCCAGTACGAGAAGGCGTTCAGCCGCGGGAAGGCCACGTCGCGCGCGCCGATCTGCAGCGGCATGATGAAATTGAAGAACGCGGCCGAGAGCGGCATGACCGCGAGGAAGATCATCGTCGTGCCGTGCATGGTGAACATGCGGTTGTATTGCTGCGCGGTCAGGAGGTCATTGTTCGGCACGGCGAGCTGCAGGCGGATGAGCAGCGCCTCGCAGCCGCCCACGAGGAAAAAGAACAGCGCGGAAATGCCGTAGAGGAAGCCGATGCGCTTGTGATCGACCGTGGTCAGCCAGCCGATGAGGCCGGTCTTGGCCGTGGGCCGCCAGAGGACGAGGTGCCGGGCGGGTGCCGCGTGTCCTTCCGTGATAAAATTGTTCTTAACCAGTGCGTCTTCCATGGGAAATTTATTTCAGGCTTTGGATGTAGGCCACAAGCGCGGAGATTTCATCCGGCGTGAGCTTGATGTTGTTTTTGACGTAACCCTCGTACCACATCTTGTTGCCGGGCTTGACGGCGAGGGGGTTGGTGATCCAGCGGGTGAGATTCTCGGTGTTGTTTTCGAGCAGGCCGCCGGCGATGGTGGTGCGTGCGCCGACATGCGTGAGGTCGGGGTAGGCGATGCCCACGCCGTCGTGGCCGCGGACATTGTGGCAGCCGGCGCAGGTCTTGGCCTGGAACAGTTTGCGGCCTTCCGCGACGAGCGCGGGATCCTCGTCCTGCTCGGGAAACTGCTTGGCGCGCCACGCATCGAGCGGCGAAACTTCGAGTTCGTTGTCGGAGAAACCGATCTGGTTGGTTTTCCACGAGGCGAAAACGGCCTGGGGTTTTTCCACCTTGGCTTCATTGGGCACGGCCAGGGTGCGGGCGTTTTGTTTTTGATTGGCGAGCCAGTCGGCAAAATCCTTTGCGCTGAGCGCGATGACGCGGAAGCGCATGACGGCGTGCGAGTCGCCGCAATATTGCGCGCACTGCCCCCAGTAATAGCCGGGATGGTCGGCTTGCAGCCACATGCGGTTGCCGCGGTTGGGCATCATGTCCACTTTGCCGGCGAGTTTCGGCACCCAGAAGCTGTGGATGACGTCCATCGTCCGCAGTTCGATATGGATGGGCCGGCCCGCGGGGATGACCATTTCGTTGGCCGTGGCCACGATGCTGCGCGCGCCATACTTGTCCGGCGCGGTCTGCTCCTTGGGATACTCGAATTTCCACCACCATTGGAAGCCGGTGGCATTGATGCTGTAGGCGTTGGCCTGGTCGGCCTCCGCCACATCGTAGGTGGACCAGATGGCGCGCAGCGTCGGCACGGCGATGATGACGAGCGCGAGCACGGAGCCGGCGATGAGGCCCATTTCCACGAAGGGATTGCCGTGCGCTTGCTCCGGCGGCTCGGCGTGTTCGTCGGCTTCGCTGCGGGCCTTGAATTTGATCGTCGCATAGGCCAGCACCCCGCCCACGAGGATAAAGATCACGAGCGTCACCCACACCGTCACATAAAACAGGTGCAGCTGCGTTCGGGCCACCGGGCCCTCGACGTTCATGGTCGATTGGTGGCCATCCATGTCCCACCAGCAGCCGGACAGGAAAACGCAGCCCGCCAGTGCCAGCAAGAGGCTGCCGTGGCGGAGAATCGGGCGAAAAAACGGAGAAAACTTCATGGAGGCGGTCGAGTTTTTTTCGCGGTCGTGTGAGACCGCAATTCATGCCCAGCCTTGGCAAATTGGCGGGCAGTTCAAGTCATAATACACGCTATTAGAACTGGATTATGCAATTGAATGAGTAAGTTGCCTTAATAGCTTGGGATAAATGCTGGTTTCTAATAACCCGTGACGGGCGATGGTGAAAACTCAGCTGACGCCCCCGAATTTCGGCGCCGATAAATTCAAGTTAAGAAATCGTTACGCTTGGGATAAGTTTGGCTACCGATTTGTGGGCGTTGGTTGCGCAAAAATTGTCCTGCAATTATACATGCTTCTCACTCCTCATGCATTCGAAACTCCTGTCCATCCCGCTGTTCGTTGCCCTCATCTTGACTGGCTGCTCGAAATCAGAGCCTGCCGCCGTGGCCGCGCCCTCCGGCCCGCGCACCATTGACCTCACGGCCGGTGACAACATGAAATACAATCTCACGCAGATCGAGGCCGCCCCCGGTGAAGTGCTGCACGTGACGCTCACCAACGGCGGCACGTTACCCAAGGAAGCCATGGGGCACGATTGGATCCTTCTGCGGGCCGGGACTGACCCCGAGGCTTACTCTCGTGCTGCGGTCATGGCCAAGGACGCCAACTACCAGCCCCCGGCACTCGCTTTCGAGGTGCTCGCGTCCATCCCGCTGCTCGGCCCGGGGCAGACGGGCGATGTTACTTTTAACGCACCGACGCAGCCCGGCGAGTATCCCTTTCTTTGCTCGTTCCCCGCGCACTGCCAATCCGGCATGAAAGGCATTCTTGTCGTGCACTGAAGTGCACGGTTTCAGGTTCAAGGTTCCCTGTTCAACGTTCCAGGTTAAGAACTCAAAGTTTACGGTTCAACGGGTCTGCAACCTTGAACCCTGAACCTGGAACCTTGAACTTCCCTACCGGTACGCCGCGAGCATCGAATACACAATGACGCCCGTGACCGAGACGTAAAGCCAGAGGGGGAAGGTGAAGCGTGCGAGGCGGCGGTGGGCCGGAAAACGGCCGCTGAGCGACAGGAAAAAAGTGATCAGGATCATCGGCAGTGCGACCACGGAGAGTATGATATGCGAGATGAGCAGGGCAAAGTAGGCGTACCGGATTGGGCCGTGGCCCTGAAAGAGCATATCGCCGTGGAGGGCGTGGTTCACGATGTAGCTCACAAGGAAAACGCTGGAAAAAACAAACGCCGTGAACATCGCCGCGCGATGCGGGCCGATCCGGCCCGAGCGGATATAGCGGAAGCCCGTGACGAGGGCTATGGCCGAGAGCGCATTGAGCAGGGCGTTAAGCGCGGGAAGGAAGGCCATGTGGGATCCCGCGAGGTCGGTGGCCTTGTGAAAATAGACGAGCCAGCAGAGAAAAAGGCTGGCCACCGCGCTGACGGCCACAATGGCGGCAATGACCGTGCCGGGGGTGCGGGTCAGGGCTGGATTCGAATTCATCGAGAAATGCGCTCTTAATAAAACATCAACCGGTCGGCGACGAGGGCTCCAAGCAGCAGCGGCAGGTAAATGATGGTGGCGAAAAATAATTTCCTCGCGCTCGCGTCGCGGTGCTCGGTGCGCAAAAACACCGCCGCGCGCCACAGCAGCCAGGCGCCGAGGGCCAGCGCCACGCCGAGGTAAACCCGGCTGCACCAGCCGGTCAGCGCCGGTAGCACGCTCACGGCAACAAGCAGCAATGCATTGATGAATGCCCAGCGTGCCACCTTGCGGCCGCTCGCATCCAGCACCGACAGCATCGGGAAATTAGCGGCCGCGTAGTCGCGGCGATAGGTCCATGCCACCGCCATGAAGTGGGGGACCTGCCAGAAGAACAGCACGCCAAAGAGCATCCAGCTCAGCGGCGAGATCCCGTCGTCCGCCGCGGTTGCGCCGATGAGCGGAGGCAGGGCGCCGGCCACCGCGCCGATTTCGGTGGACCACCGCGACCATTTTTTTGCCGGCGTGTAGAGCGCGAGGTAGCACACGTACGTCAGCAGCGCGAGCAGCGCGCACATGCCGTTGATTTTTCCGAACAGCAGGGCCAGCCCGGCGGTGCACATCGCCGCGCCCAGCACAAAGGCCGAACCGGCGGGTATGCGCCCCGTCGGGATGGGCCGGTCGGCTGTGCGATGCATGCGGGCGTCGGTCTCGCTCTCGATCCATTGGTTCAGCGCCGCCACGCCGCCCGCCGCCAGCATTGTGCCGGCCAGCAGATAGGTCATTTCCAGGAAATTCCACGGCGGCCGCGCCGCACAGTAGCCGACCAGTGCCGTGACCACGGACAGCGCGCTCAGCCGGGGCTTGGTCAGCTCAAGGTAATCGTGCATCGCCGCCTTGGGGGCGGCTTCCACGGCGGGAGAAGTGACGGAAGGTGCTTGCATGCTCAAAATTTGGCCAGCTCCCGCGCACGCGGCACGGACTTTGCAGGTTTAACGGTTTCAACAAAGCCATCGCGGTGCATCCACCACGTCAGCCCGAACGTCGTGGCCAGCGTGGCTGCGCCGACGATCACGTGCGCCGTCGTGAAAAAAGGCGCGCGCCCCGTCAGGATGACCGAGGCCCCGAGATAAATTTGCAGGGCAAGCAGCGACATCAATCCTCCCGTTACGTTGCGAATCGTCGCGGTGGCCGAACGGGCTGCCCAAATTTTTCCCGCCAGGATCACAAGGGCGACGGTGATGATGCCCGCCATCACGCGGTGGGCGAAATTCAGCCCAATGCGGAAACTCCACACCGGCGGGAGCAGCGCGTGGTCGGGCGAGGACCACGGAAAGGTCGGGATGGCCAGCCCGGCGAAGCTGTGCCGCATCACGGCGGCGATGGCCAGTTGCACGAACAGCAGCGCGCAGCAGGTCACGCCCAGCCGGCGCGTGCCGGCGGTGAAAGCGGTTTCGGTCTTTTCATTCAGCCACGCCGGCGAGCAGGCGAGCGCGATGGCCACCAGCAGGCAGAGAAATCCCTGGGCCAGGCACGCGTGCAGCATCGCAAAAAGCCGGCCCACGCTTGTGTCCACCATTGCTACTTGCCAGTGGTCGAGGAGCACGCGCAGCCCGCCCACGATCGCCTGCGCAAAAACGAGCCCGACCGCAACCAAGGCCAGTTTCCTCAGCCAGGCGCGCGATTCGCACCGCCATAGCCACAGTGCCAGCGTGATCGTGATCAAGCTCATCACGCCCGCTGTCAGCCGGTGCGAATGTTCGGCAAACATCGAAATGTTTTGCAGCCAACCTGCCGGGTTGAGCGAACCGTTCGACAGGGGCCAATCGGAAAAAGCCATGCCCGCGCCGATGCTCGTGGTGAAGGCGCCGAGGCAGATGAGCACGCCCGCCCAAAGGATGCTGGCGACGGCAAGCCGGGCGATGCCGGGCTTGTAGGCCGGCGTGCGCGCAGGAGCGATGGAGGCGTTCATAAGTTTGAAGTCTTAACCGTAGAAGGGTTCACCATAACCCTCGCAAAGCCTTTGACAATTTTTTCCGCAGGCAAATCTGTAGTTGCATGAAAACTTATGCGTACATGAGCCGGCTTGCTACCACCTTTGCCGTGGGCCTGCTCGCCCTGCTCGCCGCCTGTTCGCGCACGGAGAAAACCGCGAGCATCGACGATGATGCCCCGGGCGAAAAACGCTGGCCGTTGCATGGGCAGATCGTGTCGGTTGACGCTGCGCACAAGACGTTGCGCGTTCAGCACGAGGAAATTGTGGGCCTCATGCCCGCCATGACGATGGACTACGCCGTGGGCCCGGGCGACCTTGCCAACGCCAGGGCCGGCGAACACATTCGCGGCGAGCTGGTGCAAAGCGGTGGCGACTTCCGCCTCGAGAGGATTTTCCCTGATGACGCCTCCGCCAATGCCACCATCGATGCCGCGGCCAAGTCCCTGGGCCAGGACACGATGGTGCGAGGCCCCCATCCTTTTCGTGAAGTGGGCGAGACCGCCCCCGATTTCGCACTCTACGACCAAGACGGCCATGTCGTGCAGATGAACCGTTTTCGTGGGAAACAAATCATGCTCAACTTCATCTACACGCGCTGTCCCATCGCCACGATGTGCCCCGCGTCCACGGCCAAGATGATCATGACCCAAAAACTCGCCCGCGAAGCCGGCGTGAAAAACCTCGAGCTCATCTCCATTTCCCTCGACCCGGTTTACGATACGCCCGGCGTGCTCAAGGACTATGCCCAGGCACGCGGCATCGACTTGGGCAACTTTTCGTTTCTCACCGGCCCGCAGAAAGCCGTGCAGGATCTGCTCGCCCAGTTCGGCGTCATCGCCGAATTCAAGGACGGTATCCTCAACCATACGCTCGCCACGTTGCTGATCAATGAAAACGGCACCATCATCTGGCGCGCCGACGGCGGCGAATGGGAGCCGTCGGAATTTGTCGGCAAGATGAGGAAGTGATTTTTTAGCAATATCATTTTTTAATTAGTTGTGGGCGGGGTGCCCTCACCCCGCATGATACAAAATGGCGGGTGAGGGCACCCGCCCCACATTTTAAAACCACTTTCATGCCCGCCACTTTAACGAAACCCCAGCGCCGGCAACTCGTACTCATCACGCTCGGAGCGGTGGCGCTTTTTGTCGTGGTGCGACTGCTACCGACGGGCACCAATATGCCGCACTATGATTACGTGCCGGCGGGACAGAGCTCCGTGCAGTTTTGTGATCCGGGCAATCCGCAGTTCCTGCCGGCCACGCAAGTGCAGTCGCCGGTGACGATGACGCTCGCCACCGCCGGGCCGGCTTTGGCCGGACAGCCGGTGCAGGCCATCCTCACGCTCAAAACTTACGGCGGGAAACCCATCGGCCCGGACGATCTGGCCACCGCCCACGCCAAAAAACTCCACCTGCTCATCATCGATCCCACGCTCACCGATTATCAGCATGTGCATCCTGCGCCGGCCGGCGCGCCCGGTGCGTGGGCTTTCACTTTTACGCCGCACGCGGGCGGCAGTTATCGTTTTTTTGCCGATTTCGTGCCGATTGTCACCGGCAACGGCCTCTATGCCTGGGCGGATATGCCGGTGGGCGGGCAGCCGGCGCATTCTGAGCGCGTCAGGGACGACGCGCTCCACCCGTCTTGGGTAAGCGACAAAGAGGGTTATCGCTTCACGCTCACGCCCTCGGCGCAGCCCATTCGGGCGAGCAAGCTGGTCGATTTAAAATTCACGATCGAACGCATCGGCGGCGGGCCGGTGCCGCTCCAGGTGATCATGAATGCCTTCGCGCACCTCGTGGCCTTCGACGACCAGCGCAGCGGGTTCGCCCACATGCATCCGCAGGAATACGACATCACCAAGCCGCCCGACGCGGTGCACCCGGTGCTGAGCTTCAAACTCCAACTGCCGCGCGCCGGCCGTTATGTCATCTGGAGCCAGGTGCTGATCGCCGGCCGCGAAATCTTCGCGCCGTTTTGGTTTAATGTGGAGTAGTGAAATTAAGACGGGTAGGGCGCGACCGCCGAGGCTCCGCACTCGTCGCCGCCGGGCGCGCCGCTCAGTGGCTTTGTCGTTCCGAGCCCTGCGAGGAATCGCAATCCGGAATGTAATACAATACGTTACAAACAGAGATTCCTCGCCCGGCTCGGAATGACAGAAATATTATCCCTAGCAGTTGCCGGCTTACATTATTTATCCGCCTTCACAATCGATTCAGCGGGTAATGCTGATCGATATGCTGGTAGTCGCGGTCGTTTTCCAAAAAAGCGACTCGGTTTTGAATGACAATGGCGGCGATCAAACAATCGATGTAGTTTCGAATCGTACGGCCCTTCTGTCGGAGCTCCCGATAAATGCCGGCAGCCAGCTCGAAGGTGGAGCGATCATCTTCGAGATAAATGAGCCCTTCGAACAGCCGTTTCACGGCGGCAAGTTCCTTGTCATCCCGGATTCCCTGCAACACCTCCGTTAGTACGAACCCGCAGCAGCAGAGGTCTTCCCGATTTCTAATACATTTTTCCAAGACTGTGACTTTTTCCGATTCAATGCCTCGAAAAAAGTCGATCCACACCGTCGTATCGACGAGCAGCTTCACGAGGTGCGCGTGCGACGCATGGCGGCAAGATTGCCATCCCACGCAACCCGGCCTTTCAGCGCGAGCAGGCCCGTTTGTTTTTCCCTTCGCACCAATTCCGTCAGCGCATGATTAACCAGGGCGCGGCAGGTTTTAATTCCCGTCGTCTTCAATCCCTGGCGCACCAGCTTCTCATCCAGCACAATGTTGGTTCGTTTCATAATATACACACAATGTACGATGTTTGTGTGTATGCAAGTTCTAAGCTGGTAGGGCGCGACCGTCCTGGTCTTCGTAGCTTTTGTGAAGGAGACCGGCCTCGCCGCTCAGTGACTCTGTCATTCCGAGCCCTGCGAGGAATCTCCTTTGTAACATAATACGTTACAAACTTTCCCTGAGGCGGCCCGGTTGTTTGTAACGTATTATGTTACAAACTGAATTGGGATGTCAGATCTCACAAACGAGATTTCTCGCTGCACTCAGGATGACAGGAAACAATGCCCCCAGTAATCAGGCGGTCACACGTTTCGTCCCAAGTTGGTGGCTTCATTTTCTGACCACCAACGAATATCGCGAACCTGCGGATTGCCACGGAGAATCCTATCGAGTGCGTCAGCGATGCGTGAAATCTTTGGAGTAGTATCAATTTTTCGCAACCAGCGGCGAATGGTGGGCTTGCTCGGCTCGATAAAGCATAAAAATCCATCTTCGTATTCCTGATCGTGTCCGCAGCCGATCCAAAGAGGGAAGTCTTCGTTCTTGATCGGCAGTGCGACACCCCAGTCCTCGAAATGAATCTCTTCGGTCGAAATCTTCTCTTCTTTGAGTTTCTTTTGAAGAAACTCGGCCAAGCGTTTGCCCCACAGTCCTGGATTTATCTTGGCTTCTTCGCCTTCGTAGGCCGGAAACGCAGATGAACGAAACTCGACGTGGGTTTTCATTCTCCAACTCACCTCACGCACGCGCAAATGCGTTCGAGGTGTTGAGGTGTTCCTCCCCGGTGTATTTGAGCGATTGTTCGTCGGCGTGGTAGCTGGAGCGCACGAGGGGGCCGCTTTCGACGACGCCGAGGCCGAGGCTGAGGCCAAATTCTTTCCACTGTTTAAACTCCTCCGGCGTCACCCAGCGGTTGATCGGCAGGTGCTTCGGCGTGGGTTGCAGATACTGGCCGATGGTGAGAATGTTGGTCTGGTCCGCGGCGATGTCGCGGAGCGTCTGCTCGATCTCATGCTGTTCCTCGCCGAGTCCGAGCATGATGCCGGTCTTGGTCGTGAAGCCGCGGCTCTTGGCGTGGCGGAGCACGGAGCGCGAGCGGTCGTAGCGGGCCTGGACGCGCACGGGTTTTTGCAGGCGTTCGACGGTCTCGACGTTGTGGTTGAAAATATCGGGCTTCGCCTCGAGCACGGTGTCCACGTCCGAGAACTTGCCCTTGAAATCGGGCACGAGCACCTCGATGGCGGTGTGCGGGTTGCGGTGGCGGATGGCGCGGATGGTCGCGGCCCACACGCTGGCGCCGCCGTCGGCGAGTTCGTCGCGGGCCACGCTGGTGATGACGCAGTGCTTCAGCCGCATCTTGGCGACGGCATCGGCCACGCGCGCGGGCTCGCCGAGGTCGAGCTCGGTAGGGCGGCCGGTCTGGATCGCGCAGAAGTTGCACGAGCGCGTGCAGATGTTGCCGAGGATCATGACCGTGGCGGTGCCGCGCGACCAGCATTCGCCGAGGTTGGGGCACTGCGCGCTCTGGCAGACGGTGTGAAGCTGGTTGTCGTCCGCGAGCTTGCGCACGGCGGCGTAACCGGGGCCGCTGGGCAGTTTGGCGCGAAGCCAGGTGGGTTTGCGGGTCGTATCCATCGAGTTGAACGAAGAATTAACCACAGAAATACACGGATGAACACCGAATTTTTCACGATGCATGCTTAACCACTGATGAACACTGATGGACACTGATCAGGATAAGTGGAAATCAGTGTCCATAAGTGGTTCAAAACATCCGGTAAAGAGAACGTGCTTTTCTTCGGCTACGGCAGAGTTTTCCGTTTGCGCCGGGGCGGGGGCGGGCCACGCTTGCGGGTTTCATGAGCGATATCCCGACCGACATCAGCCACGACCAGCACGCCGTACGGCGGCAGAAGCTTGCCGACCTGCGCGCCGCGGGAGCGGATCCGTTTCGCGCCAACTTCGCGCCGACGCATTTTTCGGCCGACGCGATCAAGCTCCACGTGGAGGGCCAGGACAACGCCGTGACCGTCGGCGTGGCCGGGCGCCTCGTGGTGATTCGCGACATGGGCAAGAGCCAGTTTGCCAAGATCCTCGACCAACAGGGCCAGATCCAGCTTTACCTGAAAAAGGACGTGATCGGCGACGAGGCCTACGCGGCATGGAAGAAACTCGACCTCGGCGATTTCCTCGGGGCGGAAGGAACTCTCTTCAAGACCAAGAGCGGCGAAATCACCGTGCGCGTGACGCGCTTCGTGCTCGTGGCCAAGGCGCTGCGCCCGCTGCCGGAAAAATGGCACGGCCTGACCGACCCCGAGCAGGTTTACCGCCAGCGCTACCTCGATCTGATCGTCAACGAGGAGTCGCGCCAGCGGCTCATGCTGCGCCCGCGCATCGTCTCGCACATCCGGCGGTTCCTCGAGGAGCGCCAGTTCATCGAGGTGGAAACCCCGGTGCTGCAGGCCATCGCGGGCGGTGCGGCGGCCAAGCCGTTCACCACGCATCACAACACGCTCGGGGTGGACTTTTTCCTGCGTATCTCGCTCGAGCTTTATTTGAAGCGCCTGCTGGTCGGCGGCTATGACCGCGTGTTCGAGATCGGCCGCAATTTCCGCAACGAGGGTGTCTCGCGCAAGCACAACCCCGAGTTCACCATGCTCGAGGTTTACCAGGCTTACAGCGACTACCGCGGCATGATGACGCTGGTGCGCGACCTGTTCCAGTCGCTCTGCCGCGACGTACTCGGCACAATGAAAGTCAAGCATGCCGCGAGCGGGCAGGAGATCGATTTCGGCGGCGAGTGGCGCGAGGTGCGCTACAAGGAACTGATTCGTACGACCACGGGTGATGCGGACTGGTTCAGCCGCAGCAAGGCCGAAAAAATAGCCGGCGCCGAGAAGCTCGGCCTCAAGGCCGAGCCGCACTGGGAGGAGTTCGAGATCACCAACGAGATTTTCTCCAAGAAAATCGAGCCCGCGCTCATCCAGCCGACCTTCGTCACGCACCTGCCCAAGCAGCTCGTGCCGCTGGCCAAGCTTTCGACCGACGATCCCGACACGGTGGATGTGTTCGAGCTTTGCATCGGCGGCATGGAAGTCGCCCCGGCCTACTCG
>DATMNP010000023.1:0-15689 GCA_035568935.1 Opitutaceae bacterium
TTTTTTGTGATTCTTGCCCCCACCTCCAGCGTGGTTCCCGTGGCCTTGCAGCCCATGGCCGAACATCGTTTATATTTGTCCCTCGCTGCGGTCGTTATAATGGTGGTGCTGGGGTTGCATGCATGGCTTGGCCGACGCAGCACAATCGTGTTTGCGCTAGCGGCCGTGGGCCTCGGCTGGTTCACCGTGCAGCGCAACCAGGATTATAAGACTGAACTGATGATCTGGAGCGACAACGTGGCCAAGTCCCCAGACAATGAGCGTGCGCACGTCAATCTCGGCAACGCCCTTGAACAGTCTGGCCGAGTACCTGAAGCCATTGCCCAGTATGAGACGGCTCTGCGCCTCAAGCCAGATTATGCTGAGGCCCACAATAACTTGGGGCTTGTCCTATCGGAGATTCCGAGCCGCTTGCCCGACGCGATTGCCGAGTATGAGACCGCGCTGCGGATCAAGCCCGATTACGCAGAACCATTCTACAACCTTGGGAACACTTTCCTCAACTTGCCGGGACGGTTGCCCGATGCGATTGCCCAGTATGAAGCGGCCCTGCGAATCAAGCCCGACTTGGTAGAAGCACATAACAATCTGGGCAAGGCTTTGCTCAACGTGCCGGGGCGGCTGCCTGAGGCCGTTGCCCAGTTTCAAGCCGTCCTGCGGATCGATCCGGATCATGTTAATGCCCACAGTGGCCTGGGGGCCGCCTTTGTCAAAGAGGGCCGCTTGGCCGAGGCGCTCGCTCAGTTTAAGGAAGCGGTGCGGATTACACCCGGGGCGGCCGAGGCCCGCAACAATTTGGGCTATATCCTGGCCAGATTGGGCCGGCTCCCAGAAGCGATCGAGCAGTACAAATTGGCGCTGCAGTTCAAACCTGATTTTACGGATGCGCGCAACAACCTGGAGCTGGCCCGGAAGACGATTGCGCAACAGGCGCGATGAATACGCCAGCCATGCCGTCCGGGACAGCCGCCCCTCCCGGAATTGTCTGGGTCACCCTTGGACGATTTCCGTGCCAATGCCTTTGTCGGTAAAAATTTCCAACAGCAGGCTGTGCGGCAGGCGCCCGTCGATGAAGTGCACGCGCTGCACGCCTTCCTGCAGCGCGCGGATGGCGCTCGCCACCTTGGGGCGCATGCCCTTGTCGATGACGCCTTTTTTCTTCAGGTCTTCCACCTGGCTGATTTTCAGCGTCGAAATGAGCGTAGATACGTCGGGCGGGTTGGCCAGCAATCCCGGCACATCGCTCATATAAACCAGCCGGCGGGCGCGCAACGCGCTGGCGACGCGACCGGCCACGAGGTCGGCGTTCACATTGTAAGGTTTGCTGTCGTAGCCTTCGGCCACGGGCGAGATTACAGGTATAAAACCGTCGGCGATTTCCTTTTTGATGAGCTTGGCCTTCACCTCCATGACTTCGCCGACATAGCCGAGATCGACGGCGTTTCCATCGTCGTCGGTCGCAAGTTTCTGGCAGACAAGCACGGTATCGCCAGACATGCCTTTCGGCTTGGCCTTGGCAGTAGCGATCGCTTCACAGACATCCTTGTTGACAATTTCGTCGAGCGTTTTCTTCACGACCGCGATGGTGGCCTCGTCGGTAACGCGCAGGCCGTTGATGAAATTCGCCTTCAAGCCGGACGACTCCATCGCCCTCGTGATGGCCTTGCCGCCGCCGTGCACAACGACGACGTTGATGCCGACTGCGGCAAAAAACGCGATGTCGTAGGCGACGCGCGCACGGGTGGCCGGGTCGGGATCATCCATGAAGCTGCCGCCGTACTTCACGACGAACGTCGAGCCATGAAAATCCTGGATGTAAGGCATGGCCTCGAGCAGCACCTTTGCCTTGGCGGTGACTTCAGTGACGTCCATGGTTTGTCAGGCAACGCAACTCGCGGCGGCAGGGGGGAAAACTGGCAGGGGAAAAATGCTCACGCGGAATTTTTGATGATGGAATGTTGTTATGCACTCGCGGTGCGCATTTCCACAAAAATTTTCAGGCCGGCAAACATCGTCATCATTTCGTCACACAAGGAAACCGGTGATAAATTTCAAATTGCGGAGAATTACATCACGCGCTGATGAACCATCCGAGGCGGGGCGAGACGTCCCGGCGGGCCAAGCTTCCCCGGCTCGTCAAGGATGCCTCGCCCTACCTTTGATGCGTCTGCATGCAACGTCATTAGGTATTGCTCAATCAACTGCCCGTTTTCAATTTTGAGCTAGCTTCCACATGTCCAGCACCTCCCTCGCCTTCTCCTCGCGCGCCGCGCATCGCACCTGGCTTGCCACGCAGGCCGCCCTGCCCGCGGGTTTCCGCGTGGGCACCGCCCGTTTTGACTTCACGCCGCGCGAAGCGCCGAAGCCGGCCAAGATGACGCTCACCCTCATCGCGCTCGACCAGCCGTCGCCGGATTTCGCGGCGGTCTTCACCCGCAACGCCTTTCCCGGCGCGCCCGTCGTCGTCGGCCGCCAGCGGCTGGCCGAGCCCGCCCTCGGCGCCATCATCGTAAACAACAAAATTTCCAACGTCTGCGCGCCCGGCGGCGTGGAGGCGGCCGAGCGCGTGTGCGCCGGGACCGCGCAGCTGCTCAAGTTTTCGCCCACGGAAATTTTGCCGAGTTCGACCGGCGTCATCGGCTGGAGCCTGCCGGCGGACGCCATGCTGGCGGCGCTGCCGCAGACCGCAGCGGCGCTGGCCGGCGGCTCCGTGCTGCCCGCGGCGGAAGGCATCGTGACCACCGACCTTTATCCGAAAGTGCGGCGCTCCACCGTCGGCGGCGGCAGCATCGTGGGCATTGCGAAAGGCGCGGGCATGATCGAACCCAATCTCGCGACCATGCTGGTCTATTTGCTGACCGATGTCGCGATCCCGCGCAACGAGTTGCGCACGATGCTGGCGCGCACGGTCGAAACGAGCTTCAACACCATCAGCATCGACAGCGACACGAGCACATCCGACACCGTCGTGCTGGTCTCGTCGGGCCAGGTGCCGTGTGCGGACCGGGCAGAATTCGAGCGGGCGCTGGCCATCGTCTGCCGCGATCTCGCCGAAGACGTCGTGCGCAATGGCGAGGGCGTGCGACACGTCATCCGCGTGCAGGTGCGCCGCGCACCCGATACCATGACCGCGCGCGCCCTGGGCAAGGCCATCGTCAACGCACCGCTCTTCAAGTGCGCCGTGGCTGGCAACGATCCCAACGTCGGCCGGCTCGTGCAGGCCATCGGCAAATATGTGGGCGCACATGCGCCGGCGCTCGACTTGTCGCAGCTGCGGTTGCACCTGGGCGGACTCGAGATTTTTTCGGCCGGGGCGTTCCGGCTCGATCCGGAGAAAGAAGCCGCGCTGGTCGCGCACCTGCGGTCAGCCGAGCTTTACGCCAGCGCGCCGCCGAAAGACGGCGTATTTGCCCCGCCAGTCGATTTTCCGCCGCATGAGCGGTGCGTGGAAATCGAAGTCGACCTCGGCGGCGGCACCACGGAAGCGACCATCCTCGGCGGCGACCTCACCCACGAATATGTGAGCGAGAACGCTGATTATCGAAGTTGAATTAATTCAACTTCGATAATCAGAACATCCAACATCGAACTTCCAGCATCCAACGCCCAAGTAGAACATTTTTGAGCGTTCGATTTTGGACGTTCACGTCAACCGGTCTCACCGGTTGACGTGGACAACCTTGGCCGGCGGGAAGCCGTTGAAGTACGTCGCGGACGCGTGGCTGTAGGCGCCGATGTTGACACTGTAGACGAAATCGTCGCGGTCGAGGTCGGGCAGGTTCTCCGCCATCGAGACGACGTCGAGCGCATCGCAGGTCGGGCCGAAGACCGAGCTGATCTGCGTCGCGCCTTTCTTGAACGCCTTGACCGGATATTTGCAGTGGTCGAAAATCACGCCCGAGTAGGTGTGATAGACGCCGTCGTTGATGTAGTAGCAGGTCTTGCCGTCGCGCACGGCCTTGCCGATGACCTTCGAGACGGCGAGGCCGGCCGAAGCGACGAGAAAACGGCCCGGCTCGGCGAGAATCTGGACATCCTTCGGGAACAGGCGGTCGAGTTCGGTGTTGATGACCTTGGCCAGTTCGCGAAAGGGTTTCACCGACGCGTCATACGGCGCGGGAAAGCCGCCGCCGATGTCGAGCAGGTTCATCTTGGTGTAGCCGCGGTCGCGCGCCTCCTTGAACACGGACGCCGAGAGGTTGATCGCCTGGACGTAATTTTCGAAATTCGTGGTCTGGCTGCCGACGTGAAAGCTGATGCCTTCGACGACGAGGCCGGCCTTGTCCGCCGCGAGGATGAGATCGACCGCTTCGCCCGGTGAAGCGCCGAACTTGGAGGAGAGTTCGACCATCGCGCCGGTGTTGGGCACCTTGAGGCGCAGCACGAGGCCGGCGCTGGGCGCATACTTTTTGATTTTCTGGATTTCCTCGAAATTGTCGAAGGTGACGAGCGGCTTGTACTGGTTCAGCTCCTCGAGCGTCTCGGTCGGCTTGGTCGGGTTGGCGTAGATGATCTTGTCCCAGATCCACTGCTGCCGCTCCTTGGCGGGCATTTTCTCGATATACTGGTGCACGATCATGAACTCCGGCATCGAGGCGACGTCGAAGCTTGCGCCTTCCTTGAAGAGCGTCTGCACGATGGCGGGATCGGGATTGGCCTTGACCGCGAAATATACCTGCACGCGCGGCAGGTAGCGCCGGAACTGGCGGTAGTTTTTGCGCAGCTCATCGTGATCGATCACGAACAGCGGCGTGCCATTTTCCTTGGCCAGCTTCTTCAATTTGGACAGAGCTATCATCGCATTAGCAAAACCTTTGGCACTGGCATCCCCTGTTTGTCATCCAGAGCGAAGCGAAGGATTTCACGGAATCGATTCGTTCATCCGCGCCGATCCGTGCAATCCGCGGATTGCTTGAGCACCTCAGAATGATGGGACCGGTATTTGCCGACATGACAGGGAGTGTTTAAATGGAAAGCGATCTGCCGCCTTCAACAACCGCCGTCCTTGAGCAGGAAATTCTTGAACTGCCACGGATCCTTCAGGTCAAGGTCGGGCTTGTTGTAGCCTTTGAATGCGTTGGGCATGTCTTTCAACGGCGTCCAATCGGAGGACTTCGAGATCCACCGGCCCAGGTAAGGTTTTGCAATATCCAGGATGTAGTCGTGCGGCAGTTCGTCGGGAACGAGGACGCCTTGCTCGGGATTTTCGATCATCCACATGGTCGCGGCGACGACGGAGATGGCGACCTGCATGGTGGTGGCGTTCTGGTGCGGGACGAGGCGGCGCGATTCCTCGATGCTGAGGTCGCTGCCAACCCACCATGAATTGTAGGCATGGCCCATGATCAGCGCGCCAAGGATGTCGGCGCCGCTGGTGATCTCGTCGTTCATGATGCGAAGCTTCGGCTGCAGCTCGTAATTGCGGCCGCGCAGCTCGTGCAGCGAAATGATCGCGTTGTCGCACGGGCAGTAGGCGTAGTGCATCGTGGGGCGATAGACCGCCTTGCCGTCCTTCCAGACGGTGAGCTTGTCGGAAATGGTGAAGGATTCGCCGTGGCGGACGACCATGCCGCGGATGGTGTAATCCGGCACCCAGGAGCGGACCCAGGTGTTGATGCCCATGCGCGCGAGGCAAATCTGGGTTTTCGGGCCATCCTTGTGCCGGTAGGCGAACGCCGGCAACTGCTTCTCGTGCGTGCCCCACCCCATTTCGGCGGTGGTGGTGCCTTCTTCGCGAAAACCTTCGATCGACCAGGTGTTGACGAACTCATCCACTTCCTTCGGTACGTCGGAAATCTGCGTGTCGCGTTCGCTGCAATGAATGACCTTCACGCCGATTTTTTGCGCGAGCACGTTGAATGCCCGGTCCTCGATAAGCTGCTCGACCTCCTCGGCTTTTTTCCCTTTGAGCTTTTTGTCGGCGATCAGGCTCTGCCCAATGTCGATCAGGCCCTGCTTGGTGAAATGCGAAAGGAGCCCGGGATTGGCGCCGTGCTCGATGACGGCGGAGGCTCCCTTGGTCTTCCACTTGGCGAGCATCCAGCGCAAGTTCATGTGGCGCCAGTAAAGCGTCTTGGTCGTCGGCTTGTTGTCCGGCAGGCCGTTATACGGATCCCACACCTCGGTCGAGGTGTTGATGTAGAGCACGCCGTGATCGTGGCACCATTGCAGGATGACCAGCGCGTCGATGTTCCAGGCGAGGTCGATCAGGACGTCACCCGCAGAAAGATATTTGCCGAGAATGGCGGCGAGATTGCCCTGCTCGACGCGAGCCTGCACGAAGCGCACGCCCTTGGCCGTCCAGGGCGCGAGTTTGGCCGCGCGATCCTCGAAGTCCATGACCGTGACATTTTTCGCGGGCACCTTGAGGTGCTTGAAAAGAATGGGGAGCGTGCATTCGGCCACGGCGCCGTAGCCGACAAAGAGGATTTTTTTATTGAATTCGATCATGGTACTGGACGTTGGAGAAGCGAAGAGCAGTTGGGGCAACTCACCCGAGTTTTAAACCGGTCCGCTTGCAAATTAAACCACGAGCTGTGCGGGAAAGCCCGGTGGCTGACAAGCAGTTTTCTCGGAAACGTGTTACGTTTCCGAGAACATCGAACATCCAGCGCCCAAGGAACGCCCTCCTGCTTCGATGTTGGGCGTTTGATGTTCGATGTTCAGCGTTCAGACGAGACCAGCGGTCTCATCATACCCGCACCAAAGGTTCATGATCTGCACGGCCTGGCCGCTGGCGCCTTTCATCAGGTTGTCTTCAGCCGAGGTGATGATGAAATTTTTTGTGCGGGGATCGAAGACCGCAGACATGTCCACACGATTGGTTCCGGTGACATGCGCCGTGTCGGGCGTCTCGCCGCTGGGGACGAGTTGCACAAAGGGCCGGCCGGCGTAGGCGGTACGCCACGCGGCATAAATCGCATCGATGGTCGCGCCGGATGCGGCGGGCACGGTGATGGTGCTCGCGATGCCGCGCCGCATGGGCGCGAGGTGGGGGTTGAATTGGATGATCGTGGGAGCACCGGTGAGTTTTCCGAGCTGCTCCTCGATTTCCGCGAGGTGCCGGTGCTTGACGAGGCCATAGGCTTTGGCGCTTTCGGCGCGTTCGACGAAAAGATATTCCTCGGCGGCCTTCCGGCCGGCACCGCTGACGCCACTGAACGAGTTGGCCACGATGTGCTCGCGCGCGACGAGGCCGGCGCTCAACAGCGGCACGAGTGGCACGAGAATGCTGGTGGGATAGCAGCCTGGCGCGGCGACAAGCTTTGCCTCGGCTTTCCATGCCGGCGGCGTGAGCTCGGGCAGGACAAAGCGCGCCTGCGACAGCAGCTCGGGCGCGTGGTGCCCACCGTAATACTTTTCGTAGGTGGCGAGGTCGGCGATGCGGAAGTCGGCGCTCAGGTCGATCACGCGCTTGCCGGCCGGGACGAGTTTTTTTGCAAAATCGGCCGCGGCCCCGTGGGGTAGCGCGAGGAAAAGGAGATCGAGGTCGCTGGCGGCGAGCGCGGCGGCATCAGAGTCGGTGAAGACCAGCCCCCGGTCGGCGCCGCGCAGCGGGGGAATGACCGCCGCGAGGGGCTTGCCCGCATGGGTGCGCGAGGTGACGGCCGCGAGCTGCACATGCGGGTGCCCGAGGAGGAGTTTGACCAGGAGTTCGCCGGAATAACCCGACGCGCCAACGACGCCGATTTTCATAAAAGGAAGAGAATATATGTTTAAGCAGGAAGCCAGGAAACCAGGAAGAGAGAAAAAGGGTGGAATTTAGGTGATGGCTTGGTTTGTCATGCACAATTGTAGGTCGGGGTTTATCCCCGACTGTCGGGCGTAAGGCCCGACCTGCAATTTCAAAAAACAAAAAAGCGGAGGGCCCGGGGGCGCTCCGCTTTGGCTGCGAAAAAGATTTCGGCTGCAATTAACGCTTCGAGAACTGGAAGCGCTTGCGGGCGCCGGGCTGGCCGGCTTTCTTACGTTCCCTCTCGCGCGGGTCGCGCGTGAGGTGGCCGGCTTTTTTGAGCGCGGGACGGAGCTCGGGGTTGAGTTTCTGGAGTGCGCGGGCAATGCCGTGCGCCACCGCGACCGCCTGGCCGCCAGTGCCGCCGCCGGCGACATTGGCGGAGATGTCGATCTTGTCCTTCATGTCGACGGTGAGGAGCGGCGCATAGGCCAGCTTGGCGAAATTTTCGTGCGCAAAGTATTGGTCGAGCTTGCGGCCATTGACGCTGAGCTTGCCGGTGCCGGTGGTCAGGCGCACGCGGGCCGAGGCGGTCTTGCGACGGCCGATGGTGACGATGGTGTTGGTTTCTGCACTCATGAACGGGAAGGGTTAGGCGGAAATTTTCTCGGGGTTTTGCGCGGTATGCGTATGTTCGGAACCGGCAAAGACGCGAAGCTTGGTCAGCATCGTGGCCGCCAGGCGGTTCTTGGGCAACATGCCCTTGACCGCGTGCTCGATGACAAACTCAGGATGGCGGACGCGCTGCTCGGAGAGTTTGCGATAGCTTTCGCCGCCGACGTAACCGGAGAAAAACATGTAGCTGTTCTTTTCCTCTTTTTTGCCGGTGACGACGACTTTAGCGGCGTTGATGATAATGACGTGATCGCCGGTATCAACATGCGCGGTGTAGGTGGCCTTGTGGCGGCCACGGATGATGTTGGCGGCTTTAACCGCGAGACGGCCAAGCACCTGGCCCTCGGCATCGATGAGATACCATTTGGGTTGGACCGTGCTCTTGTTGGCAAGAAAGGTTTTCATGTGAAGAAAAGGGGTCGATAGCAAGAGTAGCACGCATCGGTGTCAACCTTTTAGATGTCATGGCATAAAAAACCCGCCTCTCTGGTGGAGGCGGGTCGCAAACTAAAAGAAGCTGCCGGAGCTTAGAAGCCGATGGCAACCCCTGCAGACCACCAAATGAGGTCTCGCTTGGTGCCAACCAGAGTGTGGAAGTTGTTGGCATAGTGGGCCGCGAGGGTCAGCGTGGTGTTGGGTGCCAGCTTGTAAGGCAGGCTGACATCTGCACCGCAGAATTTGTAGGATTGGTGCACATCTTTTGTCAGGCTCGGGGTGACGTCGTGTCCGCCGACAATGCCGTAATAACCCGTCAAATCGAGCTCAGTGCCCATCTTGGCCAGCGGAAGGGCGTAACCAAGCGAACCGAGGCCGGTGTGCTGCTTTAAAACGGTGTCATAATAATAAAACGCGCTCGGGGAGAAACCGGCGATGGTGTAAGTCAGGCCGATGCCAGGCTCAAAGGAGTTCCTGGCGCCATCGATGTTCGTCTTCGAGGTCTTGTTGAATTCCGGATACAGGTAATAAGTCGCGACGGCCTGCACGCTGAGGTCTTTGTTCACGGCGTATTTGTAACCGCCGTAGATATCCACCTCATTTTGCTGGCTGCGGAGAAGCGGCTGGCTGGTCCAGATGCCGAGATCGAAATTATTCGAATCGACTTCGAGCGATGGCTGGAAGGCCTGGTCGGTGACTTTGACGCCACGAAACACATATTCTGAGGTAAAGCTGAAATTCGACGTCAGGGAGTAGTCGAGTTTCGGCGAGCTTGCTTCATCTGCACGCAAGCTGGCTCCTGCCAGGAGAGCCGTAATAATGATCGCTGATTTCTTCATTGTAGTCTGTGTAGGTTTGTTAGTCAGCCGGCTGTCCGGCATTAGGTGTTTGCAGGGAAGAACATGGATTTGTAAAACGCAAATTTTACTTCACCCATCGACCGGATTGACCAAAGAAGCCCGAGCGGGTTCCGAATAGTTTATAGAGGGCGTGTCTTTGAAATGCAACGCGATGTCGTCGAGGGCCAAGGCCCTCTGGGCATTGGCGCCTCGACTCCGCCTTGCTCGGCACTTATTGCAGCCGATAGCGACACGTGTTGTATTTCAAAGACATGCCCCAATTGATTATGAAAAAAATACGAAGAATTTCCGGCCTTCTTGGCCTGACGGGCGTCCTGCTCGGGGCCTTCGGTGCACACGCACTTAAAGCCACGCTGATCGCGAGCGGCATGTCCGATGCCTGGGAAAAAGCCGTGCTTTATCATCTGGTTCATGCCGTCGCTGTCTTCGCCATTGCGGTGGCTTTGCCTGCTCCCCGCCCGTGGCTCACCCGTGCCGCGATGAGCTGGACGGTTGGCGTCTTACTTTTCTCCGGCTCGCTTTACACGTTCGCACTGGGCGGCCCGCACTGGCTTGTATTTGTCACACCGTTCGGCGGGCTGGCCTTTTTGCTCGGCTGGAGTTTTGTCGTGATCGACGGCTTTTGCCCGGAAAAGAGTTAGCCTCATGAAACTGCCCGAAGATCTCCGCGCCGTGCTCGACGCGGTGCGCCGCATCGGCCGCCCCCGCCTCGTCGGCGGCTGCGTGCGCGACTGGCTGCTCGGCCTCGAGCCGAAGGACTTCGACGTCGAGGTCGCGGGTGCAACCTTCGATCAGCTTCACTCCGCGCTCGCGCCCTTCGGCGCCACCGACGTCGTCGGCCGCAGTTTCGGCGTGATCAAACTCCGCCTGGCCAACGGCGAGATCGATTTCAGCCTGCCCCGCCGCGAATCGAAGACCGGCGCCGGCCATCGCGGCTTCGCGGTCGCCCCCGACCCGACGCTGAGCGACGCCGAGGCCGCCGCGCGGCGCGACTTCACGCTCAATGCCATCGCCTACGATCCCGCGGCCGGTTCGGTCATCGACCCGCTCGGCGGCGTGGCCGACCTGCACGCAAAAATCCTCCGCCACGCGGGCCCGGCCTTTGCCGACGATCCGCTGCGCGTGCTGCGCGCGTTCCAGCTCGCGGCCCGCTTCGATTTTTCACTCGCCCCCGGAACCGCCGCACTCGGCCGCAGCATGGCCGGGACATTCGCCGAGCTGCCCGCCGAACGCGTGTGGGGTGAGTGGGAGAAATGGGCCGTCAAATCGGTCAAACCCTCGCGCGGCCTCGCCGTGCTCGAGGAGACGGACTGGCTGAAACATTTTCCCGAGGTCGCCAGATTGCGCGGCACGCCGCAGGAACCCGAGTGGCATCCCGAAGGCGACGTTTTCACCCACACGCAGCTCTGCCTCGATGCGCTGATGCAGCTCGCCGAATGGCCGGCCGCCGACGCGTCCCGCCGGCGCTATCTCGCGCTCGCCGTGCTCGCGCACGATTTCGGCAAACCCGCCACCACCGCACGGGCCGAACGGCGCGGCCAGCTCCGCTGGGTCAGCCCCGGCCACGAATCGGCCGGCGGCCCGCTCGCGGAAACCTTCCTCGCGCGCCTCGGCGCGCCGCATGAGCTCAGCGAGTTTGTCCGCCCGCTCGTCGTGCATCACCTCGCACACCACCACGGCCGCACCGAGTTCTCCGACACGAGCGTGCGCCGCCTCGCCCGCCGCCTGGCGCCCGCCACCATCGACGACCTCAGCATCGTCATGCTGGCCGACCACGGCGGCCGGCCTCCCCTGCATTCGCCCGAGACGCTCGCGCGCATCACGGAACTTCGCGACCGCGCACGGGCCCTCGCCCTTGAGTCCACCGCCCCGCAACCGCTCATCCTCGGACGCCATCTGATCGCCCTCGGCCTAAAACCCGGCCCGCGGTTCAAAAAAATCCTCGAGGACTGCTTTGAGGCACAACTCGACGGCGCCTTTGCCGCCGAGGCTGGCGGAAGTGAGTTCCTGAAAAATTATTTGCGCGAACACCCGGTGGAAGTAACGTGAGCAAGGTTTTGCTCTAATCCTCAACTTTCACCCGCCATGCCCGCCACCGCACCCGTCGCCACCCAGCTCACGCAGCTCGACCAGCTCAAGAAATTCACCAAGGTCGTCGCCGACACGGGCGACTTCGAAAGCATCAAGGAATATGCGCCGCAGGATGCCACGACCAACCCGAGCCTGATCCTCAAGGCCGTGGGACAGCCCGCTTACGCTCACCTGATGGACCAGGCGATCAAGGATGCCGGCACCGGCGCCTCCTCCGGCCAGGTCATCAACCGGCTGCTGGTCGCCTTTGGCCTCGAAATTCTCAAGATTGTCCCCGGCCGCGTCTCCAGCGAAGTCGATGCCCGCCTCTCGTTTGACCGCGACGGCAGCATCGCCGTGGCCCACGAGATCATCGGTCTTTACGAAAAGGCCGGCATCGGCCGCGAGCGCATCCTCATCAAGGTCGCTTCGACCTGGGAAGGCATCAAGGCCGCCGAGCAACTCCAGAAGGAAGGCATCAACTGCAACCTCACCCTGCTCTTCTCTTTTCCACAGGCCGTCGCCTGCGCCGAAGCCGGCGTCCGGCTCATCTCGCCTTTCGTCGGCCGCATTCTCGACTGGTACAAGAAGAGCACCGGCAAGGCTTACGCCGGCCATGAAGATCCCGGTGTGACCTCCGTCGCGAAAATCTACACCTATTACAAAAAGTTCGGCTACAAGACCGAGGTCATGGGCGCGAGCTTCCGCAACAAGGACGAAATCCTCGAACTCGCCGGTTGCGACCTGCTCACCATCAGTCCCGCGCTCCTCGGCGAGCTCAAGGCCTCGGGCGATCCGGTGATCCGCAAGCTCAACCCCGACACCGCCAAGGATGCCGACTTCAAGAAAGTCACATTCGACGAGAAAGCCTTCCGTTTTGCACTCAACGAGGACGCCATGGCCACCGAGAAAACCTCCGAGGGCATCCGCGTCTTTTCGGCCGACATCGTGAAGCTCGAACAGCTCATCGCGCAAAAGCGCGGTTGAGCCCGGGGGCGCTGCCGCCGCCGCAGCCCCGCGCGCAGTTTCTGTTTAAATCGACACGCTCGAATGAGATTAAAGGTGGAATGCGTCGTCCCTGACGCGTTCATTTCGGGACTTCCTTTGAGCGCGTCGGGACGACGCGCTCCACCTCATCTATCTATCTAAATCGAATATGCCCTAAAGCTACCGCGGACAAGCGTCGGGGATCCGTCGTCGCTAAAGCTACGGCGGACAGGTAAACCCAGACCTACAATAAAACCGCGGAGGCGTGGGCTGCGGCTGGTTCCCGGTCTGCGAACCGTGACGAACTGGTTTTACCTTGGCCCGGATAAATAAGGTAGATGAACAGCAACCATAGCAGGGCTGCCGGCAAAATAAGCCGCCGAACCAGGCGATTCGTCCTGGCGATGAGGGCTTCGTCCAACTTCAACCAGGACAAATCCACCAGCCAGCGCACGCCACGGGTGTAGGCTTCCGGGCCGGTCAGCGAGAACCACCGATAGTCATCGGGAATGAAGCCCTCCGCCGCCAGTTCGCGGATGAAGCATGCCTTGCGGTGATCGGAAAATGTATCGGCGGTGGCGCGAATCGTCACTTCACCCGCCGACTCCTCCACCCGGACCAGCGTATAATCCAGTTCGATGAAGCAGAACTCAAAGGCGCGGGATTCTCTGGGAATGGATTTCATGTGCCAATAAATCGCGGACACGAACCAAGCCCACGGTCGCTGACATGACTTGGGCTTGCTGCGCACAGTGTAACGCATCCCGTCACATAGTCTAATAAAAACCTGTAGCGGATACATTAAGAAATCGCTAATGCCGGGCTGAAAGAAGGCGGCCGCAACTTATTTGAATTCCGAAGCCAGGAAGCCATAAATGATTCATGGCTTCAGGGTTTCTGAATTGCCCCCTTTTTTGGGGACGCAACCGGGGGCGCAGTTGGGCTCGCCTTTGGCGAGCAAGTTTGCGGGGATTCCTCGCTACGCTGCCAATGAACACATACCAATTGTCGCTGGGCTTTGGCGCGGTAGCGCCGGTAGGGCGGATTATCCCTAATCCGCCGGGTTTGGTTTTAACCGCGTCCAATCGGCACGTTAAGGATAACGCGCCCTACCCTGCCAACAGTTCATCAATGCGTTCCACGTTAGCCGCGCAGCGGTTTGCCTGAGGGTCTCGGAATGACAAAAAAAGAAAATATTCTTCCCCGGCCGGTTCGTGCTTTTCAGTGGGATCTCGCCCGCCAGGTTGAACGGCTGGATTTTCTGCTGAAGTGGCTGCCGCGCTACGCCGACTGGGGTTACGAGGAACTTTACCTTCATCTCGAGGACGCCGTGGAGTTTCCTCGCCTGCCCGGCATGGCGCGGCGCGATGCCTATTCGCAAAAACAATTCGTCCGCCTCGTCGAAGCCGCGACCCGCGCCGGCATCCGCGTCGTGCCCATCGTCAACCTGCTCGGCCACACGCAATATCTCATCAAGACGCCCGAACTCCGCGACCTCAACGAGCTGCGTGCGCCCGACGGATCCCCACTGGAGCGCGGGCAAATCTGCCCGCTCCATCCGCGCACGCTCGAAGTCGCGGAGAAACTGCTGCGCGACATCGCGCCCTTCTGCACCGCCGGACTCGTACACACCGGCCTCGACGAATCATTTCACATCGGGAAATGCCCGCGTTGCCGCGAGGAAATAGCGCGCATAGGATTGTCCGCGCATTTCGCCGGGCACGTGTCGCGCCTGCATGCGCTTACCCGCCGGCTCGGCCTGCGCATGGCCCTGTGGGCCGACATGTTTTACTACATTCCCGAGGCCATCGCCCAACTGCCACGCGACGTCGTCGCCTTCGAATGGTATTATTATTCCTTCACGCGCCGGCCACGGGTCGAGCTGTTCAACTTCGCCGAGGCCGATCTCGCCACGCAATTCAAACGGCACGGCATCGCCTTTTATGGCTGCCCGATGAACGGCGCATTCCGCTGGGAACCACTGCCCAGTTTCGTTGAACGGCTGGAAAATATTAAGTCGTGGTGGCGCTACAGCCACCGCGCCGGCGCCGCAGGTTTTCTGGTGACCTCGTGGGAGCCAAACCGCCTCGCGATCGAACTCACCACGGCAATCGACGCCGCGGCGGCGTGCTTGTGGACCCATCCCAAAATTCACGAACCAGAAAAAATGCTCGAAATCGGTTTCGCACGGGTATTTCCGAAGGTAGGGCGCGTTATCCTTAACGCGCCGATACAAAAGAGCCGAAGGCAAACACGGCGGGTTAAGGATAACCCGCCCTACCTTAACGCGACAAAACTCGTTAAAATCGTCCTGGCCGCGGACAAATTTCCCTTCAGCGGTTATCCGCGCTGGCAGATCAACGACCGGTGGGACGTGTTGGCGACGCGCGCGCCGCCCGCGGTGAGCAACGTCGAATCCGCCGCCAACTATGCACATGAGGAATCGGCGCTGCGCGCGCTGGCGAAAACCGCGGCCGGGCTGCCGCCCGCGCTCGGCACGAGCCTGCAGTTCCGCCACTATCTCGCGCAACGCGACCAGTTCGTGCGCACCGCCGCCCAATCGGTTTTCCTGGCACGGCGCCATCTCGCAGCCGGGAAAACTCCGCTCGCGGCAAAAGTCCTCGCCCAAGCCGGGCGCGGGGCGGCGCAAATCGAACCAGCGTTAAAAAAAGCGCGCCGGGCCGCGCGCACCATGTGGCAGCGCTCGCGCGATCCACGGCGGCACGGCCCCAACGAGGAAATGCTCACGCGCGATGCGCAGCGGCTGCGGACCTGGCGCGCCTGGCTGCGGCGCGCGCAAAAAAAGCCCGCGCTGGCCCAGGGCGCCACGCCGGTCTGCGGACGCTGGCAGTTGCAGTTTGCCGTGCACAATTTCGCGCCCGCCCTGCAGAAAATCGTCGTCGAGCAACAACGCACCGACGGTACATGGGAAGAGCTGCACAGCATGTTCACCATCGAATTCAAGGCCGCCGCCGCCCAACCCCGCGCCA
>DATMNP010000024.1:0-21895 GCA_035568935.1 Opitutaceae bacterium
AGTCACAGTAATGTAACCTTCGGGTTCTCGACTCGCCAAAAGGCGGAGCCAACCTTGGAGGCATATGAATATCCAAAGCCCGGCCAGTTTTGAAAAGGTCCACCAGCTCGTGATCGACACCCTGCCCCAGCCGGTTTCGAGCACCAACGGCGAACTGATTTTTGGGCCGGGAGGAGTTCTCGACAGCCTCTCCTTGGTGAGTTTCCTCGCCGACCTCGAATACCGGCTGGCGGAGGAATTTGGCCGCGAAGTGGTGCTGGCCAGCGAACAGGCGATGAGCCGCAGCCGGTCGCCCTTCCGGGATGCGTCCGCGCTCACGGATTACATTATCGAGCTGCTCGCCAAATGAATCCCCCCCGCGTTCTCCTCATCACCGGAACCAGCCGCGGCATCGGGCTCGGGCTGGCGGAGCACTACCTGGCGGAAGGCCACGTCGTCTGTGGCTGCAGCCGCGCCCCGGCGTCGGTCAAGCATCCACGCTATGCCCATTTTGAACTCGATGTTTCCGACGAGAAAGCCGTCGTCGCGATGGTCCGCGCAGCGGTGCGCCAGCACGGCCGGATCGACGGCTTGCTGAACAACGCCGGCATCGCGTCGATGAACCACGCCCTGCTTTCGACCGCGGCCACCGCGCAGGCGATCTTTGCGACCAATTTCCACGGCACTTTTCTTTTTTGCCGGGAAGTCGCCAAGACGATGGTGCGCCACAAAGCCGGCCGGATCGTGAACTTCGCCACCGTGGCCACTCCCCTCCGGCTGGAGGGTGAATCGCTTTACGCCGCGAGCAAGGCCGCCGTCGAATCGTTCACCCAGGTGCTCGCCCGCGAACTCGGCCCGACGGGCGTGACCGTGAATGCGGTCGGCCCAACCCCGGTGCCCACCGACCTTATCAAAAGCGTGCCCAAGGCGAAAATGGATGCGCTGCTGGCGCGTCAGGCGATCCGGCGGTTTGGGGCCATCAACGATGTCATCAACGTCATCGATTTTTTTCTCTCTCCACGCAGCGACTTCATCACGGGCCAGGTTATCTACCTCGGGGGAGTGAACAACTGATCCACGGGAACAGCGGCCGGCGAAGCAAAAGCCTTCCGACGCATATGAACGACGAACCCATCCATCTTGCCGTGGAGAACATCGTGCCGCTGGCCCGGCAGCGCGCCGGTTGCGAACTGTGGCTGGACGATTTCGGTGCGCGGTCGTGGCCAAAGTTTGGCGCCGCCGTCGAAACGGCCCGTCGGCAATGCATCGACGCCGGCGTATCTCCCGGCTCCGTCGTCGTCACGCCCGGCGAAGCGAGCTTCGAGTCCCTGCCCTGGCTGTTCGGCGCGGCGGCGGTCGGTGCGGTGGTGGCGCCGCTCCGGTCGGAACGAGCCGGGGAAACCCAGGTTTGGAAAAATTCCATCGCGATCGGTTGGCAGGTGCAGGATGGCCGACTGGTGCGAGTGGGCGAAGGAACGGCGTCGGCGATGGCCGCGCCTTTGTTCGACCAGCTGCGCGCACGCAACCACCCCGGGCTCATCCTGGCCACGGGCGGGACGACCGGGACGCCGAAGCTCGTGCTCCACGATCTCGCCGCCCTGCTGGCCACGGTGCCGATCAGGACAGGCCGGGCGCGACGAACCCTGCCGTTGATGCGGTTCGACCACATCGGCGGGCTCGACATGGCCTGGCGGGCCCTGGCGGGCAGGCAAGTGCTGGTGGCACCGCCGACGGAGCTCACGCCGGAAGCGGTGGCAACCACCATTGCGCGCCATCGGGTGGAAGTCATGCCGGCAACACCCAGTTTTTTAAACCTGCTGCTGATGGCGGAAATCCACCGGACGCACGACCTGGGTTCCCTGCGCGTTGTGCCCTATGGCGCCGAGCCCATGCCGGCAGGTTTGCTCGAACGGTTGCGCACGGCGCTGCCCAAGGTGGAATTTATCCAGCGGTTCGGCACGAGTGAAACCGGCGCGCTGCCGGTGCGTAATATCGGCGACGGCCTCGTGCTCCGCGAAGGCCAGGCCGGGTTCGCCTGGAAGGTTGTCGATGATGAACTGTGGATCCAGAGTCCTTCCCGGGCGCTCGGCTACCTCTCGGGCAATGCCGGCGGATTCGATGTGTCCGGCTGGTTCCGGACCGGCGATCTCGCGGAGCGGCTGGCCGACGGGACGGTTCGCGTGCTGGGACGACGGGAGCAGTTGATCAACGTCGGCGGGGAAAAAGTTCTGCCCGGCGAGGTTGAGAGCGTGCTGCTCACGCATCCGTTGGTCGCGGACTGCCGGGTGAGCCCGGAACCAAACGCGGTGCTCGGGCAGGTCGTGGCGGCTGAAATCGTCTGGCGCGGCCCGGAACGCGATGCCGTAACGGTAAAACGCCTGCTACACGCTTTTGTTTCGGGACTGATCTCCCGCCAGAAACTTCCGGTCGTGATCCGGCTGGTCGAGGCCATCGATTCCACCCGGAATCTAAAAAAGTTCAGGACCGTTCACCCATGAAGCAGCTTGTCATCATCGGTGCAGGCGGGTTTGGCCGCGAAATGCTGGCCTGGGCGCGCCAGTCGGTGGCCGCCTTGCCGGTGAAGGGATTTCTCGACGACAATCCCCGGGCCCTCGATGGTTTTAAAAAAGATGTGCCGATTCTTGGCCGGGTCGCCGACTATGTGCCGGAATCGAACGATGTTTTTGTTTGCGCCATCGGCATCGTGGAATTCAAACGCCGATGCGTGGGACAGATCCTGGCCCGCGGCGGGGTCTTCGCCTCCGTCATCCATTCGACTGCAGTCATCGGCGAAAATGTGGTCCTGGGCCAGGGCGCGATCCTTTGCCCGCACACGGTGGTGGGATCGGATGCGAAGCTGGACGATTTTGTGACGCTCAACCTGCATTCGACCGTGGCGCATGATGCCGTCGTCGGCCGGTGGACCCAGCTTCACTGCCACGTTGATGTCACCGGCGGAGTCAGGCTGGGCGAAAGCGTGCTGGCGGGCAGCCATGCCTCGATCCTGCCCGGCGTGAAAGTCGGCGACGGCGCCACCATTGGGGCCGGTGCGGTCGTGATGCGCGATGTCCCGGCGGGCGCAACCGTTTTCGGCGTCCCGGCGCGACCGTATGTGGCGAAGGGGGTGGTGAATGAATGAAACGCCAAAAGTCTGGTGGCGGTGGTCGTTGGTGCTGCCCTCGCTCGTGCTGGTGGTGGCCATGGGCATGCAGGGCGTGAAATTTTTTCGCGAAACGCCCCAACCGCACGATCCGCACCTTGCCCAGGCGGTTCCCTTGGGGCTCCCGGGCGGCTGGACTGGCGCCGATGTGCCCTTGGGCGCAAACGAGTTTTTGTCCAACGAGGTCGAAAAAGTCCTCAACTACGATGCGGTCTTGAATCGCGCGTTCAGCCGCGGCGGGGAGAGTTTCGGCGTGTATGTCGCCTATTGGGGCGCAGGCAAAATGCCCACCCGGCTCGTCGCTTCGCACACGCCGGACCGCTGTTGGACAGAGAACGGCTGGCGATGCCTCGCCATGAAGTTCAAGCAACCCGAGATTTTCGAAGGCTCGGTGATGCAACCGGCTGAATGGCGGATTTTTGAACCGCCGCTCGGCGGCAGCCCAACCTATGTCCTTTACTGGCACTTGGTCGAGGGGCACGCGTACGACTACGGTGACCGCTTCAACAGCGTGCCCAGCCCCGTCTTGTGGTGGAAGGATGCCGTGCAACAGGCGGTCCTCGGCAGTCGCGAGCAATATTTCATCCGGCTCACGAGCAATGAACCGCTGGAAAACTTATGGGACGATCCGGGCTTCGCCGAGGTCCTGCGCGGCCTGGGGCGGCTCGGCCTCGTCGTGAAACAGCCGGTCACCGCAAGCAATTAGTCCAAGCCATGATGGTACAAGCTCCAGCCAAGCCCCGCCTGTTCCTCTCTCCTCCGCATATGGGCGGGGCCGAGTTCGCTTTTGTCGAGGAGGCCTTTCGGACCAACTGGATTGCCCCGGTCGGTCCGCACCTGGACGCGTTCGAGCGCGAGTTCTGCGCGCGGTTCGGGTTCGCCCATGCGGTGGCCGTATCGTCGGGCACCGCGGCGCTGCACCTGGCCATACGACTGGCCGGCGTGAGGCCCGGCGATGAAGTCGTGTGCTCGACGCTGACCTTCGCCGCCTCGGCCAACCCAATCCTGTATGAACAGGCCCGCCCGGTGTTCATCGATTGCGACAAGGCGACATGGAACATGGACGCTTCCTTGCTCGCGGAATGGCTGACGTTGCGGGCCCGGGCCGGCCGCCTGCCGCGGGCGGTGATTGTCGTCGACCTTTATGGCCAGTGCGCGGATCTCGAGCGCATCTCCGCGTCCTGTGCCCGGCATGGCGTGCCGCTGATCGAAGACGCCGCCGAGGCCTTGGGTGCCACGTGCGCCGGGCGGCCCGCCGGCGCATTCGGACGAATGGGGGTCTTTTCGTTCAACGGAAACAAAATCATCACGACCTCGGGCGGCGGCATGCTGGTGTCGGAAGACGCCGGCCTGATTGCCCGGGCCCGGTTCCTGGCAACCCAAGCCCGCGATCCTGCGCCGCACTACCAGCACTCCCAGCTCGGCTTCAACTACCGATTGAGCAATGTGCTCGCCGGGATCGGCCGCGGCCAGCTGCAGGTGCTCGATGAGCGGGTCGAGGCCCGTCGCCGCATCTTTGCCCATTATGTTGCCGCGTTGCAGGATCTGCCGGGTGTGGCGTTCATGCCCGAGGCGGCTTTCGGCCGGTGCAATCGCTGGCTCACCTGCCTGGCCATCGACCCAACGAAAGCCGGGGCGGACCGTGAACAGGTGCGCCAGGCGCTTGAGGCGGAAAACATCGAGGCGCGGCCGGTGTGGAAACCGCTGCATTTGCAGCCGGTGTTCGCCGGTTACGAGGCCGTGGGCGGGGCGGTGTCAGCGCGGCTTTTCGACCAGGGGCTTTGCTTGCCTTCGGGTTCGGCCATGACCGAAGACGACTTGCAGCGGGTCATCGGGATCGTGCGCGGCGTTTTTTCCAGGCGATAAATAATTCCGGCATTCACCCGTTCCCATGTCCACCACCTCCAGCCAGGCTGAAAGTTCGCTCCTTGCCGTTGCGGGCATGTTATTGCGCGAACGGTTCACGAGCGGCATGCGCCGGCTGCTGGGGTTTTTTGACCGCTGCATTGGCAGCCACCGCGCCACGCGGTTTTCCGCCATCATGCTGGTGTACACGCTTGAGCTCGGGGCGGCGTTCTACCTCGCGTACGAACTGCGCTGGGATTTTGCAACGCCCGCGGATTTCCAGAAACAATGCATGGCCCTGGTCCTTCCCGTCGTGCTCTGCAAACTGCTCCTTTTATATTCGTTTGGGCAGTTTCGCAGCATCTTGAGCTATTTCGGCCTCACCGATTTCGGCGGGGTGTCGCTGGCGATGATCACCGTGTCCGGGATGATGCTGGGGCTCTCGTATGGATCGGCCGTCACGGCCGCACCACCACGCGGGGTCATCCTGATGGATTTCGTGCTCAGCGTGGCGGTCATCTCGGCCTTCCGCCTGTTTCTCCGGGTCGCGCGAACCTGGTCCTTCTCCGGGCAGGCCGGGTCCGCGCTGGAGGGGCGACGCGTGGCCATTGTCGGGGCCGGCGACGTCGGCGAGGTGCTGGCGAAGGACCTGCTCCAACGGCGCGGGAGCGGGCTGTATCCGATTTTCTTTATCGATGACGATCCCCATAAAATCGGCCGCAGCATCCACGGGCTGCCGGTCTATGGGCCGCTCGAGAGCCTGCTTAAGCTGGCCCCGGCCGCCCGGGTGAACGAACTCGTCATCACGTTGACGGATGCGACACCCAAACGGGTGAAGGAGATCGTCGAGTTCGGCCGGCAAATCGGGGCGACGACCCAAATCGTCCCATCGTTCAAGCAGCTGGCCTCGGGCGAAGTGAAGGTCGAGCGGTCCCGGCCGGTGGCGATCGAGGATTTGCTCGGTCGCGAGCAGGTCAACCTCGACTCCGCCGGCATCGCCCGCCTGCTGCATGATCGCGTCGTGATGGTGACCGGCGCCGGCGGCAGCATCGGCAGCGAGCTGTGCCGCCAGATCCTGGGCCACGGGCCGAGGAAACTGGTGATGGTGGAGCAAACCGAAATCGCCCTCTTTGAGATTGAACAGGAGCTGGACGGTGCGGCCCACCGCGGGCGCATCCTGCCTTTGATCGCCGATGTGGCGGACGAACCGGCGATCCGGGCCGTGTTTGCCCAGCACCGTCCCGCGATCGTTTTCCATGCGGCCGCGCACAAGCACGTGCCACTGATGGAGCGGCAGCCGGGCGAAGCTTTGAAGAACAATACCCTCGCGACGGCGGATTTGACGCGGCTGGCCAGCGAGCACGGCGTCGAGCGCTTCGTGTTCATCTCGACCGACAAGGCCATCAACCCCACGAGCGTGATGGGCTGCAGCAAGCGGCTGGCGGAAAAGACGCTCCTGGCGCGGCAACACGCCCCGGGCAACCGGACGGCCTTTCTCGCGGTCAGGTTCGGCAATGTCCTGGGCTCGAGCGGCAGCGTGATCCCGGTCTTCAAACGGCAGATCGCACAAGGCGGCCCGGTGACCGTCACCCACCAGGACATGACCCGTTATTTCATGACCATTCCCGAGGCGGTGGGGCTGGTGTTGCAAACGGGCACGCTCGGCCGCGGCGGGGAGATCTTCATCCTCGATATGGGCCAGCCCGTGAAAATCATCGATATGGCCCGGCAGATGATCGAGCTGAGCGGGTACAAACCCGACATCGACATCGAGATCAAAATCACCGGGCTGCGCCCTGGCGAAAAACTTTTCGAGGAGCTCCGCCACACCGACGAGAGCCACGAGCCGACGGATCATCCGCGGATTTTCAAACTCAGGAGCGAGCCCGGGCCGGAAAATGCCGAAACGTGGCTGGCCGAGTTGCGCGCCGCCGCGGCCGGAACCCCGCAGGCGAGCAAGCAGGCCATGAAGCGGCTGGTGCCCGAGTACACGCCGTTTGCGGAGTGAGGCCGGATTTTTTTGCCACGAAGGAGCACAAAGACCTCAGGGAACAACCCAGCCTTAAAAATCAATCTGGCCGATGCCCGGGTTACGGCCGGTCAGTTTTTTCCATGCGCTCTTCGTGACCTTTTGTGGCGACCTCATTGGGTGGGTTGCTCGACAGAAAATATCCTAGCGAACAAGGCGGCTGCCGGCCTGCTCGAGTTCCGGCCAGCGCGCCGCCCCGACCAGCAGCACGCCCCAAGTCAGGAGCACGGCGGGATTCTGGAAAACAAAATCGACCCACGCGTGCAGCAGGACGAGCGCGCAGCCGAGGACAATGCAGAATGAGACGGCATTGCGCCAGAACCGGCGGCGCCCAAGCTGCCACACGCCATAGCCAAGGATGCCGGCCAGCGGCAGCATGCCCGCGGCGCCCAGCTCGACGGGAAACTCCAGCAGATCGTCGTGGGCATGCTCCCAGTACTGCCGGTAGTTTGCGCCGTAATAGATTTCCGGATACTTGGCGACGTAGTCCTGGAAATTATAGCGGAAGCAGCCCGCGCCCCACCCGAGCAGCCAGCGGTCGCACAGCATGTCCCGCGAGGCCTGGCGCGCGAGGGTCCGGTCGCGGTCAAAGGCCACCGGATGGGCCACCTGGTCGGCCAGGCGCTCCCACACCTTCGCCGCCCGCAGCACCACCAGGCCAGTGCCGACAAAGCCACCGAGCGCAAGGGCCAGGAGCAGGAAGGCCAGGCGGCCATGAATCCGGCCCGACCGCCGGAACCGGCCGAGCGCGAAGACGCCGCCGGCAAATACCGTCAAAACCAGCAGCAAAACGACCGACATCCGCGAATACGAAGCGATCACCGCCAGGCCGGTGAAAACCGCCAGGAACATAAAGAAAAAGGCCTGCCCAGGGTTTTCGAGATGGCGTCGCGCACGCTGGCGATGCCACCACGCCAGGCCGGCGGCCAGCGCCACCATCAGGTTGAAATACGGGCCGGCATGGTTGGGGTAGATAAAACTCGAAACAAACGAAGCGTTGCTCGGCAGGTAGGACCAAAAGATCCGGTCCGTTCCGCTCAACTTCTGTAGCACGCCGAGCAGGGCCAGGAAAAAGGCGTTGGAGGCGAGGATGAAGAAAAGTGCACGGTAGCTCTTCCGGCGGAGAAAACCCGCCCACACCGAGCAAACGAGCAGCCACAGCGACCCATCCACGGTAAGCGCGCGCCATGGGTTCGCGCGGATAAACGGCGCGTCGACACCGGATGGCAGCCAGGAAACGTGGGCGATCGGCTCGATCCACCACTCATGGTCGACGCTGATGAAACGCCACGCCGGGTTGAATCCCTGCACGGCAATGTAACCCAGCAAGGCCAGGCCGGCCCAGAAGACCGGAAAGCGCAGGAGCCTCGCCGCCGGCCATGGGGCGGCACCGGGCGGTTCGACGAAATCTTCGGTCCCGGTCCGAGGCAGCGCGGCCAGGACAAAACCCACGATCGCGAAGCCCAGGCTCGTCAGCTGGCTCCATGCGTGCATGGTGCCAAGGGCCCACGGCAGGAAACATAAATGCAGCGCCGTGACACCCACCAGCGCAATCTCCAGCGGATGCAGCGGGGGTCTCCCCGCCTCTGCCCAAGGGCCGCCGGGGGACGGGGCCAACGCAGGATTGGACGAGCGGGAAGAAGGCGTCACCCCACCATCAGAATCGCCCGCCACGACCAGGGTCGATAGAGATATGTAGCTTTCTGGTGAATTCCTCTTGCGACCGAAAAAAGACACGGATGATAATATGGACTCACGCCATGCAGAAAACCTTGAGCCAGTTTCGTACGGGCATCCCTGACCGCTTTCTCGCGGCGCTCGCGGTCGCTTTGGCCTTCATGGTATTCCTGACGGTGGACCAGGTCCATTGGTGGCAGTTGAAACCGGACTATGCCTTCGGCTGGCTGGTGCCGACGTTTGTCCTCTATGTCGTCAGTGATCGCTGGCCGAAATTGCGGGAAGTTTTTCGCGCAACCGGCCCGAGCCCGTTGCCCCGCCTGCAGCGGGGCGCTGCGTCCGTTGCGGCCGGCGTGACCTTGGGCCTGGGCCTCGCGGTTTTTTTGCTGGGCGCGTTTTACCGGGCGGGGGCCGGGGTCACCCAACCCGGTTCGCTGGCGCTCGCGATCGGCTTTTCCGGTGTGCTCCTCGGCATGATTTACTTCAATGTCCCGGATGGCCGGGTGGGAGCAGGACCGCCGGCAACCGGCTGGCGCGCGCTGCGGGCCGACGCGCGGCTGCGGGCGGCGGCATTGTTTTTGTTTCCCGCGCTCATCTGGATGCTCTCGGCACCGCTGGCCACGGCGATGGAGAATGCGGTCAGTCTCTTTCTGCTGAGAAAAGTGGTCACCGTGGTGTTCACCGTTTTCAACCTGCTCGGATACCCCCTGCTGCAGGAAGGCAACGTCCTCATCCTGCCCCACGGCCAGGTCGGCGTGGCCGATGCCTGCTCCGGCATTCGCTCGCTGACCGGCTGTCTTTTTGCCGGGTCGTTTCTCGCCGCCGTGTTTCTCGACAAATTCTGGAAAAAAATCCTGCTGATCGTCCTGGCCATGGGTTTTGCTTTCCTGACCAATCTCCTGCGCAGCCTCTTCCTGACCGCGTGGGCCTATGCCTACGGCAGCGATGCCATCGAAGGCCGGTTGCACGACGCGACCGGCTTCGCCGTACTCGGGCTGACCGTCGCCGGTTTGTTTGCCATGCTGCCGTTGTTCCGCACGGCAAACTGGCGTCGCTGGCTGGGATTGCTGCCAGGGTCCAATCCATGAGATGAAGCCGGAATGCAGATCGTCCTACTAGGCACCGCCGCGGGCGGTGGTTCACCGCAATGGAACTGTAATTGTTCGGTCTGCGCCTCCGTTCGCGCGCACGCGGCGGGAACCGTCTTCCGCACCCAGTCGTCGGTCGCCATCAGCGCAGACGGGCACAATTGGTTTTTGCTGAATGCGTCACCCGATTTGCGCGGGCAACTCGAACGATTTGCGCCCCTGCATCCCGGCAAAGCCACCAAACGTGACAGCCGGATCGAGGGCGTGCTTCTCACCAACGCGGATCTCGACCATACGCTGGGCCTGCTCTTGATGAGGGAGGGAGGGAGAATCCCGGTGCATGCCACCTCGAAAGTCCGCGATGCCTTGGTCCATGCGATTTCCATCGGGCCGGTCCTGGAAGCATTTTGTGGCGTGAAATGGATTCGCCCGCCGCGCCGGCTGTCCCCGCTTCGCCGGCGCGATGGGACGGAGAGCGGCTTGCTGTACCAGGTCGTTGGCCTCCGGGGGAAACCGCCCCGCTTTGCCCCGGGGGCGAAAACGTTTTCCCCGGGGCACAGCATCGGCTTCCGCATCCAGGACCAGCGCACCGGCGGGCGTTTGCTTTTTCTCCCCGATGTCGCCGGCATCGAGCCGCCGCTCATCAAATCGATGTCGGACTGTGACGTGCTGCTTTTCGATGGAACGTTTTGGTCGGAAGACGAGATGCGCAAAAGCGGCGTCGGGCAAGCCACCGCGGCGGCCATGGGGCACTGGCCCATGGCTGGCCCCAACGGGAGCTTGAAGTTGCTCGCGACATTGCCCGTGCGGCATAAGGTCTACGTTCACCTCAACAACACCAATCCCGTCCTCCTCGAAAACTCCGCCGAACACCGGGCCGTGCGCAGGGCGGGCGTGACCATCGGGCGGGACGGCATGAAATTAAAAATCTGAACACGATTATGAAAGCCTGGGACAACAAAACGTTCATCCGTAAACTGCGCGTGGTCGGCAGCCAAAACTACCACGACAAGCACCCTTTCCACCGGCTGATGAACTCGGGCCAGCTTTCGCCCGACGCCATTCGCGGATGGGTGGCGAACCGTTTTTATTACCAACGCAACATCCCCATCAAGGATGCAGCCATAATTTCGAATTGTCCCATCCGCGAAGTGCGGCGGATTTGGCTCCATCGCATCAGCGACCACGATGGCACCGAACCGGGCAAGGGCGGCATTGAAGCCTGGTTGAGATTGGCCCAGGCCTGCCAGATGTCGCCGGATGACCTCTGGGATGACCGGAACATCCTCCCCGGCGTCCGTTTCGCCGTGGATGCTTACGTCAGCTTTGCGCGCTCCAAACCCTGGCCCGTCGCAATTTCCTCGTCCCTCACCGAATTATTTGCGCCCGACTTGATGGCCGAGCGCCTGGCCGCGTTTCGCACTCATTATAAATGGGTCAAGCCATGGGGCTTCGATTATTTCAAAAGCCGGGTGATCCAGGCCCGCCTCGATTCGGATGAAGGACTGCAACTGACCTTGAAATATTGCAATACGCCGGAGTTACAGGCCGAGGCGGTCCAGGCTTTGTCATTCAAATGCGATGTGCTGTGGGCCATGCTCGACGCGATCCAAGCCGCTCACCAAACCCCGTAATGAGCAGGAGTTTTAAATGACACCCATCTTACCGGCCGAACGCCCGCGGCTATCCCCGCGCGCCCGCCTGCAAACGGACCGGGTGACAGGCAAGCCCATCGTGCTTTACCCCGAAGGCGTCCTCGTGCTGAATCCGAGTGGACACGCGATTGCCACCCTTTGCACCGGGAACGACACCTTGGCCGAAATCGTCGCCAAGTTGTCGATCCAATTTGGCGTTTCTCCCGCAACGCTCCTCCCCCAGGTAACCGACTTTCTCGATCGGTTGCGTTCGAAAAATCTCTTGGCCATCGCGAGCCAGGGGAAGGAAGAAAGCTGATGGTTAGCGCGACCCCACGCCCCTTCAGTTTGCTTGCAGAGCTCACCCATCGGTGCCCGCTGCATTGCCCCTATTGCTCGAACCCGGTGAGCCTTCCGCCGGCCAGGGAAGAACTGCGGCTGGATGAATGGACCCGTGTTTTCAATGAAGCGGCGGAATTGGGCGCCCTCCACGTCGGCTTGTCCGGGGGAGAACCGCTCGCGCGCCCGGATCTGGTCGGGTTGGTGGCGGCCGCACGCGCGGCGGGTCTGTATTCGAACCTGATTACAAGCGCGATCGGGCTAAGCCGACCGAAAGCTGCGGCCTTGAAGTCGGCAGGCTTGGACAGCATCCAAATCAGTGTCCAGTCAGACGAAGCCCCCCTCGCGGATAAAATTGCTGGCACCAACGCCCACGCCACAAAGCTTGAAGCCGCCCGGATGGTTCGCGAACTCGGGTTTCCTCTGACCATCAATGTCGTGCTGCACCGGCTGAATATCGGCCGGCTGCCAGAAATCGTCGCACTCGCCGAGCGTTTGGGGGCCGAACGCCTTGAACTGGCGAATACCCAATTTTATGGCTGGGCCTTTCAAAACCGGCAAGAGCTGCTGCCCACCAGAATCCAGATTGATGCAGCCACGGCGGCGGCGTTTGCAGCCAGGCAACGCCTTCAGGGAAAGATGGAAATCATCTTCGTCGCACCCGATTATTACGGCGACCGGCCAAAACCCTGCATGCATGGCTGGGGTCGGCGCCATTTGACGGTGAACCCACGGGGCGACGTGCTCCCCTGCCCGACCGCGGGGGAAATTAAATCCCTGCAGTTCGATAACGTGAGGGAGAATTCACTCCGCTGGATCTGGACGGAATCATCCGCCTTCAATCGGTTCCGCGGAACCGAATGGATGCCCGAGCCGTGCCAAAGCTGCGAATTCCGCGAGATCGATTTTGGCGGTTGCCGCTGCCAGGCCGCCCTGCTCACGGCCGACGCCGCAAACACCGACCCAGCCTGTTCCCTGTCCCCCTTCCGCCAAAAATTGATCGCTTTCGTCGAGTCGATCCAGGACGTGCGCACCAACTCACCGGCGGAAGCATCAAGCCGGTTAAGTTACCGGCAAAATCCAAAGTAGGACGGCCTTGACCGTGCTAGGGTGTGTTTTGGAATTAAAACGTGATGTCGTCGAGGGCCAAGGCCCGCTGGGCATTGGCTCCTCGACTGGGTGCGCGGGCCCCTCACGGCCACAGCACCACCGCCTTGCCCTGCGCTTCTGCAGCCGATAGCGACACGCGTTTTATTTCCAAAAGACACCCTAAGGCGGTGGGAAACCGCGAATAGCCAAAAAAAATGGCCGCATAAAATTGCGGCCATCGAAGGGAAAGCTAAAGCGCCTCTTGGCGATTCAAAGGGCAAATTCGTCGCCGTCGCCATCGCCGCCTGAATAAGCGGTGCATTCCATGCTGACGGAAATTTCTTCAAAGCTCGGGGTCGTCCAAATGTTCGGGGTGGATATCGTGTTTTGCATGATTAAAGATGGTTAAAAAATAGGATTCAGTATCTCTGATCGTTTGCCCTGGGACTTTTTTGTCAATAGCTATCAGGCAATTGCACAAGGACTGCACTTGTTGTTTTCCCCGGAGATTCGAACCGATCTTAACCGCGAATGGACGCGAATGATCCCGGACATACCAAGTTCATCCGAATCCGCGTTCATCCGCGCCTGCCGCGCCGTAGCTTTTGCGAAGGCAGGTCTATCTGCGGCCGTGCCATCCGTAGCCTTGGCGAAGGATGGTTAAAACTAGTGAGAAGCCGTGGTTAGAAAACTGAAGTTGGTAATTCGTAATTGGTCGTTGGCACCTGATACTTGCCCACCTGTTACCTGTTGCTTCGGCCTGCCTGCACCAGATGTCGGGCATCCGCCTTCGCCCTGAGCTTGTCGAACGGGCTATGGCGAACAAGTGAAGTCCCCCCTACAAGCAGCCGCTCTGGCCGTCGAGTGGCATAGGACGTGCTTAATTTGTAGCGTAATACGCTAACATCAAATCGTAACACTCTTCTCCATGAAATTCTCCCGTTGGATTGCCTGTTTCCTTGTTTTTGCCTCGCTGACCGCACTCCGGCCGGCTTTGTCCGCCGCCACGCTTAAAATCGGTTATAGCGACTGGCCTGGTTACACCGTCTTCGAAGTCGCCGTCCAAAAAGGCTGGTTCAAGGATGCCGGGGTCGATGTCCAAATGGTCTGGTTCGATTACGGGCCGTCCATCGACGCTTTTGCCGCCGGCAAGATCGATGCCGATTGCATCGTCGCCTCCGATGCCATGGGCGCGGGTGCGACCGGCGCCGCCAGCAAGTTCATCGCGATCATCGACTACAGCGAGGGCAGCGACATGATCATCGGCAAACCGGGCATCAACTCGATCAAAGATCTCAAGGGCCAGAAAGTCGCCATCGAGCTCGGGCTCGTCGAACATTTCCTGCTGCTCGAAGGCTTGAAACGCAACGGCCTGTCGCAGAGCGACGTCACCCTGGTCAACACGCCGACCAACAACATGCCGCAGACGCTCGCCTCAGGCTCGGTCGCCGCCGTCGGCGCATGGTATCCGATTTCAAGCCAGGCCCTGCTCTCGGCCCCGGGCTCCAAACGTCTTTTCACCAGCGCCGATGCCAAGGGATTGATCTACGACGTGCTCGCGGTCAATCCAACCAGCTTGGCTGCCAATCATGACGACTGGGCCAAGGTCGCGGCTATTTATTACAAATGCGTCGCCTATCTCATGGATCCAAAGACCCGCGACGACGCCATCAAGATCATGGCCGCCAAGGTGCAGCAGAAGCCCGAGGACTACGCAAAAAATGTACCCGGCACGCACTTCCAGACCCTGGCCGAAGCCAAGGCCAATTACAAAGGCGACGCCGGTGGGGCCATCAACCTTCACGATTCGATGGCTCTGAGCGACAAATTCTCCCTCGATAACGCCGTCTATAAAGTCAGCCAGAAACCCGAGGACTATATTGCCCCGAGCATCACGCTCGCATTGCCCTGAGCCAGGCGCGCTACCCCATGACGTAAGGAACCACAAAAACACATCATGGGCTTGCGCGATTGGCTTGGCTTGAGGCACGAGTTGCCGCAACGGCGGCGGCTCGTGCTGGTTATTTTGTCGTTCGTGCTGCCGCTGGCGGTGTGGTCGATTATCAGTTACGTGCCCTGGATCTGGCACCCGTTGATCCGCGTCACCGACCCCGGTGGCGTCGATTATTTCATGAACGGGATGGAAATTGACCGGGCTGCATTTGCCAGGGAGTCGGCCAACGCGGTGAAGGCCGGCTTGAAGGCTCCGCAAGGCTACCGGGTCAATCCCGTTTACATCCAGCCGCCCCACGCAGTCGCCCGGGCTTTCTACACGGCCTTCACCAGCCCGCCGCTTCTGCCCACCGAGCCTTGGTTGTACCAAAGCCTGGGCCATAGCATCCGCACGATTTTCTGGGGCTTTGTGGCCTCCTCCATCCTGGGCCTGCCGCTCGGGATCCTTTGCGGCACCTACCGATTCTTTGCCAAACTGCAGGAGCCCTTCATTGAATTCTTCCGCTATCTGCCCGCGCCGGCCTTTGGCGCGCTCTGCGTCGCCATCCTGGGCATCGATGATCCGCCCAAGATCGCGATTATTTTTATCGGCACCTTTTTCCAGCAGGTGCTGGTCATCGGCAACACCGTGCGCAAGGTCGATCCCGCATTGATCGAGGCGGCGCAAACGCTGGGCGCGAAGGGCTGGCGGCTGCTCTTCAACGTCGTCATCCCGGCCACGATCGCCGACATCTACACCGACATGCGCATCCTGCTCGGCTGGGCCTGGACCTACCTGATCGTGGCCGAGGTGGTCGGCACGATGTCGGGCATCACTTACTTTATCTACCAGCAGGCGCGGTACCGGCACTACGACAACGTCTATGCCGCCATCGGCATGATCGGCATCATCGGCCTGACCACCGACATGACCCTGGCCTGGCTGGGGACCGTCCTTTTTCCCTGGAAGCGGCGCACGCGAAAAGCGAAGCAGACGGAGCCCAAGACCTTGTCGCCGGAGCACCAGACCGTGTCCTCCGTTTTGACCGGCGCCGCCCACCCGGAGTCCGCTCCTGCCAACTCCAACCCACCGACGTCAAATTTGGCCGGCGAGTCGCCCCGTCCGATCACCGCCAAGGCCTGACGCAAACCAAACACCATGACTTTTGCCCCGCTCAAATTACCCGATTATCACGAGCAAAGCCCGGAGGTCGCCGCACGCTTTCGCCGGATTCGCGAGCGCCCGGTGGTGATGAAGGTCCGCGACCTGCACAAGACTTTCGGAACGAATGGCAGCGGGCACATCGCGTTTGAAAAAATGTCGCTCGACGTCCATCGGCGCGAATTCATCTGCATCATCGGCCCGTCCGGCTGCGGCAAATCGACTTTCATCCGGATCGCCGCCGGGCTCGAGGAGTCATCCGGCGGGGAAATCCTCATTGACGGGAAGCCGGTCTGCGGTCCCGGGCCGGATCGCGGCATGGTGTTCCAAGGCTACACGCTCTTCCCCTGGCGCACCGTAAAGCAGAACGTGATGTTCGGCCTCAAGATGCGCGGGCAGGACCACGCGACCGCAGACGCCGAGGCGCGCCAGTGGCTCGACATGGTCGGGCTGGCCAAATTCGAGGGCGCCTATCCCCACGAACTTTCCGGCGGCATGAAACAACGCGTGGCCATCGCGCGCGCGCTCGCGAACGAACCGCGCATCCTGCTCATGGACGAACCGTTCGGCGCGCTCGACGCCCTCACGCGCTGCAAGATGCAGAGCTACCTCATGCAGATCTGGAAAAAAGTGGATGTGACCGTGCTCTTCATCACCCACGACCTGGAAGAGGCCTGCTACCTGGCCGACCGCATCGTCGTCATGGGCACCAACCCGGGCCGCGTGCTCGAGGTGATCGAGAACCCGATGCCCCGCCCGCGCACCATGGACCAGTTGATCTCGCCTGAGTTTCTCGCTCTCAAGCACCGGCTCGACGAACTGATCCACTCCCCGTCGGAAACCGAGGAAAAGCTGCATCTGATCAAACTGACGCAGGCCGGCGATGAAGTGGAATGACCTGCGGTCATTGAACTTCGTCGAACATCGAACATCCAACGCCCAACTCCTCGGACACCCAACATTGAACACCCAACATCCAACGCCTGATTTCGGTCTCTGTTTCTGGTCAGCCTTCGATGTTGGATGTTCGATGTTGGGAGTTGGATGTTCGGCGGCAGCCACCTCCGCCCATGCCTTCCGTTGAACAGGCTCCGCGTTTCTCGCCCCCGCCGCGTTTCACCTGGCCCGAGGGGCGGCGCTGCGCCGCGATGCTCTGCTTCGACGTGGACGGCGAGACGACGGTGCTGAGCGAGGACCTGCAGCTCGCGCAACGGCGCACGCTCATGTCCCAGTGCGAATACGGCCCGCGCATCGGCGTGCCGCGGCTGCTCGGCGTGCTTGAGCACCTCGGCGTGTCGGCGACGTTTTTCATTCCCGGCTACATCGCCGAGCAGCACCCGCGGATGGTCGAGGCCATCGTCACCCGCGGGCACGAGGTCGGCTTGCACGGCTACCTCCACGAAAAACTCGCGCACCTCACCGAGGCCGAGGAAGAGGCGATCCTCGTGCGCTGCATCGAAATCCTCGAACGGCTCACCGGCACGCGTCCCGTCGGTTTCCGCGCGCCGTGGTTCGAAACCAACCCATGGACCGCCGGCCTGCTCGCGCGCCACGGCCTGAGTTATTGCGCCAGCGAAATGGGCGACGACGTGCCCTACACCCATGCCAACGGCCTCGTGGAAATTCCCGGCCAGTGGATGCTCGAGGACTGGGAGCAGTTCGCCTTCAACGCCGAACCGGCGTGGGGCTTCGTTCCGGAAAATTGCGCAAAGGTTTACGACCTGTGGTGGCGGGAGTTCGAGGCGATGCACGACTTCGGCTGCTGCTTTGTGCTCACGCTCCATCCCTGGCTCAGCGGCCGGCCCTCGCGCGTGCGCCTGCTGGAGGAACTCGTCGGCGCCATGCAGTCGAAAGGCGGCGTGTGGTTCGCGCGCGGGCGCGAGCTGGCCGATTACGTCCGCGCCCATCCTGAAGCCCGCCGTGAAATCGACTTCGACCATGTATCCGCCGTTTAGGGCATTTTTATGAAAACTATAGCCACACGACGACAGGCAATTGATGGCGTTCTACACCAATCGATTTTGGTCTTTTCGCGCAACAGCGCGGGTAGGGCGCGACCGCCGGGCGCGCCGCATTGTTTATTAAACGGCGCGCCCGGCGGTCGCGCCCTACCTTTCTAGCCATGCCAACCACCGCCTCCGATTTTCAGTCCGTCTTCCCAGCCCTCGCCTTCACCAACCGCACGAGCGCGCGCACCGCGCAGCCGCCGCTGTCGCTCGAGGCGATCCAGCGCGGCGTCGGTGAAGTCGCCGGGTTGCCGCTCTCCCTCGCCCGCTCGCTCCCGGCCCAGGCCTACACCAGCGAGGAATTCTTCGAATGGGAAACCACGCACCTGCTCCGCGCCGGCTGGCAATGCGTCGCGCACATCTCGCAGGTCCCGCAGACGGGCGATTTTCTGAATCTCGATCTGCTGGGCGAGCCGCTCATCGTCGTGCGCGACAAGGACAGCCAGGTGCGCGTGCTTTCGCGCGTCTGCCCGCACCGCTCGATGGACATCATGCCCGAGGGTTTCGGCTACGACGGCCACGGCCCGGCGGAAGCAAAACCCGGCACGCCCGCCTGCGGCCACACGCGGCTTTTTCTCTGCCCGTACCACGCCTGGACCTATGAACTCGACGGCCGGCTCAAGGCCTGCCCCGAAATGCACCAGGCCGAGGGTTTCGTACGGGACGACTGCGCGCTCAAAACATTTCGCACCGACATCTGGAACGGCTTCGTGTTCGTGAACATCGACGGCCAGGCGCCGCCGCTGGCCGACGGCCTGAAGGAGATGAAGGCCGATGTCGCGCCGTTTCACCTCGGCGAAATGCAGCTCGTCAGTGCCTTCGAGTGGGACTGTCCGTTCAACTGGAAGGTGCTGGTGGAAAATTTCATGGAGAGCTACCATCACCTTGGCATCCACAGCAAGACGCTCCAGCCGATGATGCCGGCGCGCGACACTTGGATCGAGCAGGAGCGCCGCCATTACATCCGGGCTCACCTGCCTTACAAGGACTCGGTGCGCGACGAATACCGCGCATTCATGGAGCGCGGCGATTTCTCGGAGGATCTCCCACCCATGCCGGGCCTCAGCGAAAAGCTTACCTTCGAATGGGGACTTTTTCTGGCTCATCCCACCTTCCTGCTCATCACCGCCCCGGACCGCGCCATCTGGTATCGCATCCAGCCGCTCGGTCCGAATCGCATGAAGCTGCTCACGACCTTGCTGCTCCCATCCGCCGTCGTCGCGCAGGAAAATTTTGCGCAGCTGCGGGACAAGACCGCCAAATCGATGGTGGATTTTCACCTCGAGGACCTGGAGGTGTGCACGGCCGTGCAACGCGGGTTTTATGCCAGCGGCTGGCAGCAGGGCCGCCTCAGCCACCTGGAGATGCCCGTCTGGCTTTTTTATCGTTACCTCGCCGCCCGCATCCGCGGCGTCTGGCCCACCGACGATTCCCCGGCCGCGCCGAGCCAGCGGCCGTGACGACTTCGTCGAACTTCGAACGCTGAACGCTCAACTCTGAACGCTGAAGCCCAAACCGCCAACGACCAATTCCAAACTCCTAATGACCAGCAGCCCACCATACTTCGACATTCAGCGTTGGCCTCCTGGCTTTCACCTGCTCGCTACCCGCTACTCGCTACTCACTGCTTCTTTCTAGCGCCCCCCGTGTTCGCCCTCACCGACAAATCTGCCATCGTCACCGGAGGTTCCTCCGGCCTTGGTCGCGCCATCGCGCGGCAGTTTCGCGACGCTGGTGCGCGCGTGCTCGTCGCCGACCGGCGGCCGACGCCCGATGATTTCGAGTTCTGCGAAACCGATGTCTCCTGCGAGGACGATATCGCGCTCATGTTTGAGACCGCGCAACGGCTGTTCGGTCGCGTCGATATTCTCGTCAACAACGCCGGCATTCAACCGCTCGGTGTCGGCTTCGAACGCGTCACCGGCCCGCTGCTGGAACGCACCTTTGCCGTGAACGTCCACGGCGTCACCTTCGGTCTGAAACACGCCGCCCGCGCCCTCGCCGACGGCGGACGCGTCATCAACATCGCCTCGTTCACCGGCATGATCGGCCTGCCCGGCGCGGCCATTTACGCCACGTCAAAAGCCGCCGTGATCCACCTTTCGCGCCTCGGCGCCATCGAGCTGGCACCGCGCCACATTACCGTCAACGCCGTCAGCCCCGGGACCATTCGCACGCCAGCCGTCACGGAAATCATCGACAATCCCGAGATTGCTTTCATCGAAAACCGGGCGCCGCTCGGCCGACTCGGCGAACCGGAGGAAGTCGCGGCACTCTGCCAGTTTCTCGCCTCGGACGAGGCGGCCTACATCACGGGCCAGAACATCGCCATCGACGGCGGCCTTACCACCGGCTGGATCGAACACCCGGTCGTGCCGCCCGCCAACGTGCAGAACGGGAGGTGGACCGATGATCTGTGAACCGCAGCTCGCGCCAGCCCTGGTCGAACTTCCGCCGGGCAACTTCATCATGGGCGGAACCGACCACGACAAATTCGTCACCGACACCGAGCGGCCGGCCCATCGCGTCACCTTCGCGCACCGGTTCGCACTCGGCCGTTTCCCGGTCACGGTCGGCGAATACCACGCGTTCGCGCCACCGCATGCACCGGACGATGACCCCGACTGGCCGGTCGTGAACGTGAGCTGGGATGACGCGCAGGCTTTCTGCGTCTGGCTCGCCTCGATTACCGGCCAGCCGTTCCGACTGCCCTCGGAAGCCGAGTGGGAATATGCCTGCCGCGCCGGTACGCGAGCCTCCTTCGTGGCCCGCGATGAAATCACGCCGGACGAAGCCAATTTTCTCTATTCCGAGGAAGGCCGGCGCATCGGCCTCGGCCAGCGCACGCCGGCCGGCCGTTATGCACCCAACGCCTTCGGCCTGTACGATCTCCTCGGCAATGTGTGCGAGTGGACCGAGGACGTCTGGCATCCGAACTACGACGGTGCGCCGAACGATGGTTCGGCCTGGCTCACCGTGGACAAACTCGATTATCGAACCATCCGCGGCGGCGCATGGGATTATCTCCCGCGGCTTTTGCGCAGCGCGTGGCGCGACTCGCTGCCGCGCACGCACCACCGCGACAACACCGGCTTTCGCGTTGCCCTAACCCTTTCACCCTGACCATGCACCTCCAACTTTTCCGCTCACTCTGGACCAACGGCTTCAATCTCGACGCCGCGCTCGCTGATTGCCACACCGGCGCGTTTGACGGCGTGGAAGGCCCCGTCCCGCTCGAAAAAAATGCGCGGTTCGAGTTTTTCTCGAAGTTGCATGCCGCCAGCTTGCCTTTCATCGCGGAAATCACCACGGGCGGCAGCTACGTGCCGACTAGTACGTCGCCCGGACAACACCTCGACGATTTTCGCCATAAGGCCGAGGCCTCGCTTGAATGCACCCCGCTTTTTTTCACCGTGCTGGCCGGCTGCGACGGGTGGCCGCTGGCGCAAAGCGTGGATTTTTTTGGCCGCGCCATTGAAATCGCCAACGAACTCGGCGTGACCGCGAGCTTCGAGACCCATCGCAGCCGCGCAACGTTTACCCCGTGGATCACGCGCGACCTGCTGCTGCAGCTGCCCGCGCTCCGGCTGACCTGCGATTTCTCCCACTGGTGCTGCGTGTGCGAACGCCTCGTGCTCGACGGCGAGCCCGACCTCCTCGCGCTTTGCGCCGAACGCGCGCACCACATCCACGCCCGCGTCGGCTACGACCAAGGCCCGCAAGTGCCCCACCCCGACGCGCCCGAGTATCACGCGGCGCTGGGCGCGCACGAACGCTGGTGGGACGCCATCTGGGACGCCCATGACCGGGCCGGCCACACCCTCACGACGATGACGCCCGAGTTCGGGCCCGACCGCTACCTGCACACCCTGCCGTTCAGCGACGCGCCGGTCGCGAGCCTCGATGAAATCAACCACTGGATGGCCGCGCGGCAACGCGGGCGGTTCGCGGAATA
>DATMNP010000025.1:0-10089 GCA_035568935.1 Opitutaceae bacterium
TAAAAAAACTTTGCCTTGCGGCGAGTTTGCGCGAGCGTTGCATTTTCCCGCCATGCTTAACGCCACGCCGCTCAAGACCCTCGATCCGGAAATTTACTCGGCCATCTCCTCCGAGTTCGCCCGCCAGCAGAGCCACATCGAGCTCATCGCCTCGGAAAACTTCACCTATCCCGCCATGCTCGAGGCGCAGGGCAGCGTGCTCACCAACAAATACGCCGAAGGCTACCCCGGCAAACGCTGGTACGGCGGCTGCGAGTTCGTGGACAAGGTCGAACAGCTGGCCATCGACCGCGCGAAGCAGCTCTTCGGCGCCGAGCACGCCAACGTCCAGCCACACTCCGGCTCGCAGGCCAATTTCGCCGTTTACACCTCCGTGCTCCAGCCCGGCGACAAGCTTCTGGGCATGAACCTCAGCCACGGCGGCCACCTCACGCACGGCAATCCCGCCAATTTTTCCGGCAAACTCTACCAGTTCTGCCAGTACGGCGTGCGCGAGGACAACGGCCTGATCGATTACAATGAACTCGCCGCCACCGCCGCGCGCGAGAAGCCGAAGATGATCACCGTCGGCGCCAGCGCCTATTCGCGCACCATCGACTTCGCCCGCATGGGCGAGATCGCCCGGGCCAACGGCGCGCTCCTCTTCGCCGACATCGCGCACATCGCCGGCCTCGTCGCCGCCGGCCTGCACCCCTCGCCCGTGCCGCACGCCGATTTTGTCACGACCACCACGCACAAGACCCTCCGCGGCCCGCGCGGCGGCCTCGTCCTCTGCAAGGCGCAATACGCGAAGGCGCTCGACTCCGCCGTTTTTCCCGGCGGCCAGGGCGGCCCGCTGATGCACGTCATCGCCGGCAAGGCCGTGTGCTTTGGCGAGTGCCTGAAGCCCGAGTTCAAAACCTACTCCGCGCAAATCATCAAAAACTCCCGCGCCCTCGCCGCCGCCATGGCCGGCCGCGGCTACAAGATCGTTTCCGGCGGCAGCGACAACCATCTCTTCCTGGTCGATCTGCGCCCCGCGCTGCCCGAGCTCACCGCCAAAAAAGCGCAGGAGACCCTCGATCTCGCCCACATCACCTGCAACAAAAACACCGTGCCCTTCGAGACGCGCTCACCCTTCCAGGCCTCGGGCATCCGCCTCGGCACCCCCGCCGTCACCACGCGCGGCATGGTCGAGCAGGACATGGACGAAATCGCCGGCTGCATCGACCTCGTGCTCCGCGCCATCGGCACCGAACGCGAAGCCGCCGCGCTGGCCGACGTGAAAACACGGGTCCACGTCCTCACCGGCCGCTTCCCACTGCCGTATAAATTGTAATTGGTTTCTTTGTTTGCGCAGCGGTAGGGGCGGCTGCCCTCAGCCGACAAGGCTTCCGCCGTCGCTAAAGCTATGGCGGACAAGCCGCCCTTGTCGCCGCCCGTCAATCTCGGCCCGTTGAGGGCAACGGGCCCTACCTGAGGCACCTCACACCACCGCGATGCAATTCGTGCGCGACACGCTTGCCGGACGGGCCGGCGCGTGCTGGCATGGCGGGTGGAAAAATTGCCATGAACACCGATGCTCCCGATCAGGAAGGGGATGAGGCGGAAGTCAGCCATTCGCTGTTGAAACTCGAACGCCTCAACGCGCCCCTGCTGCCGCGCCCGCTTTTTTTCCGCCGGGCTGTACTCGGCTCGTTGATCGGCTTTAGCCTGCTCGCCGCCGCGCTTTTTGCGGGCATGCTGGGCTATCACGTGACCGAGCACCTCTCGTGGATCGATTCCTTCGTCAACGCCTCGATGATTCTTGCCGGCATGGGACCCGTCGCGCCGATGGAAACCAACGCCGGCAAACTCTTCGCCGGCTGCTACGCGCTCTTCAGCGGGCTGGCTTTCATCAGCATCGTCGGCGTCATCCTGGCGCCGTTCATCCACCGGGTCTTCCACCGCTTTCACCTCACGGACGATTCCGCCGAAGAAAAAGACTGAAAGGTTATCCGTAACCAGTAGAACCGGCCCTCCGTCCGGCAAAGTGTAACCCATTGGGTTACACTCTCCGGCGGTTTGTCATCGCGGTCGGCTTGACCATTGCGGTCGCGATATTCGTTCGGGTCGCGCGAGGCCGGCGATGGAGGCAAAAACTGTATAGGAAGAAGGCCATTCCGAGCACAGCGAGAAATCACGTTTGTAATATAATACGTTACAAACCTCCTCCACAGACGCCGGGGTGTTTGTAACGTATTACGTTACAAACCGAGGCACCGCGGTAAACGGTTGAAGGAACCCACGCCGGCCTCGCGCGTCCCATCCAGAACCTGCCGCGAAATTAAAACCCGATAATTTTAATTTCGCGGCAGGTTCTTCGTTTGCGCCTTGGCATCTTGCTGCCGGGCGCGAGGGAGTGGTTTCAAAATGCAAAGCCATACCGTTCGCGTCGAGAGACGTTGTCGTCGAGGGCCAAGGCCCTCGACTGGGCGCGGCCTCACGGCCACATGCACCACCGGCCTTGCTCTGTGCTTTTCCAGCCGCTAGCGGTATGGCTTTGCATTTTGAAACCACTCCCCAAGCCTGCACTTCAACTATGTCCGATACCGCTAAAGCCAAACGCCCTCTCTCGCTCGGCGTCATTTTCCTGACGCTCGTCATCGACCTGATCGGGTTCTCCATCATCTTCCCGCTGGCACCTGACCTGATCGAGTACTACCTGCGTGTCGACGGCCACACGGGCGCGCTCGGTTGGTTTCTCACCCAGACCCATGCGGTCGCACACCTGCTGGGAAAAAACGAGGACTTTTCCGCCGTGCTGTTTGGCGGCCTGATCAGTTCGTTTTTTTCGATCCTGCAGTTTGTCTTCGCGCCTTTCTGGGGTTCGGTTTCGGACCGCCGCGGCCGGCGCGGAGTGTTGTTCAAGACCGTCATCGGCACGGCGGTCGGCTACCTGGTCTGGATTTTTAGCGGGTCGTTCTGGCTGTTCATCGTTTCGCGCATCGTCAGCGGGGCGTTCAGCGGCAATCTTTCGGTCGCCACGGCCGCCGTGGCCGACGTGACCACGCGCCAGGAGCGCTCGCGCGCCATGGGCATCGTGGGCGCAGCCTTCGGCCTCGGCCTCGTGACCGGCCCGATGATTGGCGCGCTCACGGCGCATATCAACCTGCTCACGCACCATCCCTCGCTCGCGCGTTTCGGCGTGAATCCATTCTCCGTGCCCGCCTTCATTTCCTTTGTCCTGTGCCTGGTTAACATCGTCTGGGTTTATGTCAGCTTCAAGGAGACCCTCCCCCCCGCCGCCCGGGCGGAAGCGCGCGAGGCCCGGCTGCGCAATCCCCTGCGCGCCATTTTCTCGCTCGACAATGATGCCGTGCGCCGCGCCAACATCGTGGCGTTCGTTTATGCGCTCGCCTTCGTCGCGATGGAATCGTCGCTCACGTTTCTCGCGGCCCAGCGCTTTCACTACACCGCGCGGCAAAACGGCTACCTGCTCGGTTTTCTCGGCCTATGCTCGATCATCACCCAGGGCTACATCGTGCGAAAATTGCTCAAGCGCATGGACGAGATCCGGGTTCTCACCACCGGCCTCATCTCGACCTGCATCGGCCTGCTCTGCGTCGGGTTCGCCCCCTCTCCTTGGGTCCTTTATCCCGGCCTGGTGTTCCTGGCCACCGGGGCCGGCTTGGTGAACCCGTCCACCACCGGGCTCATCTCGCTCTATTGCACGCAAGCCGAACAGGGCCGGGTACTGGGCATCTTCCGTTCGCTGGGCTCGCTCGCCCGAGCCATCACGCCCGTGATCGCCGGTGTCGTGTTTTGGGTTTTCGGCTCAACGGCGGTGTTCGTCGGCGGCGCCGCGCTTTCCCTCGGTGCGCTCGCCCTGAGCAAAAGGCTGCCCAAGCCGGTAAAATGACTTCGTCCCGTGTCATCGCGCTGCTCTCCGTGTGCGGTGCGCTCTTCGTGGCCGGCTGCTCAATGCTGCGGCGCGTGCCGATGCCGCCGCGCAGCACCACGCTGGAATCGCAGCTCATCGAGCTGCCCGCGCAGACCATTTCCAACTACCTCATCGTGGAGACACACTGGGATAAAAAGGGCCCCTACCATTTCCTCATCGACACCGGTGCGTCCGTCACGCTCGTTTCGCCTGAGCTCGCGGCCCGCTATTCCGACACGTCCGCGCCGCCCATTCCCGCGGCGGAGGTGAGCGTGAAGTCCGCCGACGGCAACCGCACGCTGCTTCCCCCGGTCACGCTCCGCCGTTTTTTCCTGGGCCAGGCTCGCTTCGAGCGCGTGCCCGCGCTGGTTTACGATTGCCGCACGCTCTCGGCCCACTTCGGGATAAAAATCGACGGTGTCCTCGGTTTTCCGCTTTTCCGCGACACGCTGCTCACGCTCGACTACCCGCGTTCGCGCGTGCTGCTCGTCCCAAACAGCTCCCCGCCGCCGGTCCTGCCCGGCTCGACGATCCAATTCGACAACGCCAGCCGCACGCCGCTGATCCCCGTGACACTCGGCGACGAGACCTTTATCGCGCTGATCGACTCCGGCAGCGACGGCACGCTCAACCTGAATCCCGTGGGCCTGCACGCCACCTTCGACTATGGTCCGCGGCCGGGGCTCGCCGTGGCCACGCTCACCGGCGACCGCCCGCAGCAGGTCGGCCGAGTGGCCCAGCCGCTGCAGATCGGCAGCTACACGTTCATGCACCCCATCGTCGCGCTCACCGACGACCTCGCCTCGCTGGGTGGAGCCGTGTTGAAAAACTTCACCGTTACTTTCGACCAGCGGCGCAGCCAGGTTACTTTCTATCGGGAAAGCTCCGCGCCCATCCTCACGCCCTCGCGCCGCAGCGCCGGCCTCAGCTTTGACAAAAATCCCGTTTACTGGCGCGTCACCCACGTCGTGCCCGGCTCGCCTGCCGAAGCCGCCGGCATCCAGCCCGGCGACCTCTGCACCCGCATCGACGGCGAACCCGTCACCAGCTGGAATCTTCGCCGCTACGAAGAACTCACTGCCAGCGCGAAGACCATCGCCTTCACTTTCCTGCGCGGCACACGCGAGCAGGCCACCTCCGTCGCCGTCTTCGACATGGTACCATAAGATAGCACAGCCATATCGCACCGTATTACCTCGTCATCATACATCATACTCGTTCTCGGATCCGCGTGTCTCTGAGAGAACGAGAATGATTGAGATTACGAGAACGATTTAACCGATCCGGAAAGCGTCTGGTCATTTTTTCCGCAGGAGAAAGGCCGCCGCTCCGTCGCACTTGCTCTCCGGCGGCCGGCTCAGCACCTGCGCCGCGAGCGTGAATTCACCGCCGGCATCCGCGAGAAACGCCGCGACCACGCGTTCGTTTTCCTCCGCGTCGAGACTGCACGTCGAGTAAACCAGCCGGCCGCCTGGCGCCACCAGCCGCGCCGCAGCCACAAGCAATTCCCGTTGTTGCCGCGCCTGCCGCGCAAAATCCCCCGGCTGCAGCCGCCATTTCACATCGACGCGGTGCCGGATCACGCCCGCGTTCGAGCACGGCGCGTCGAGCAGCACGGCGGAAAACTTTTCCGGCAGGCCCTGCGCGCGAAAAGCATCCGCATTCAGTCGCCGCACGTCGCCTTCCACCAGCGCTGTCTTCACGCCGGCCGGCGCGCGCGCCAGGTTTTCCCGCAGCCGCCCCAGCCGCGCGCCCGGCAAATCCACCGCTACCACCTGCCCGCGCTGCATCGCGTCGGCGATGGACAAGCTCTTGCCGCCCGGTGCCGCGCACACGTCGAGCACGATTTCGCCCGGCTGCGGCGCCAGCAGCCCGACTGCATGCCGCGTGGACGGGTCCTGCAAATAAATCTTTCCCGGCGCCAGCAACGGCTCGAGATCGGCCCAACGCCCCGCCGGCGCCTCGAAAAACCCCGGCCAGCCCGCCGGCTGCAGCCACTCCGGCGGCGCCTCGGCGGCCCGCCAGCGCGCATGCATCACGCCCGGCGTTTGGTCCCACGCCAGCAATGCGCGGGCTGCGTCATCGCCAAACTGCCCGCGCCACCGCTCCACCAGCCAGGCCGGATGCGAGAAAAATTCGGCCCATTCGGCGGCGTTGGCGCCGTCGGCCGGCTCCTTTTGCGCCGCCAGCACGCCGGCCAGCTTTCGCGCCACGGCGTTGATCAACTTCACCTCGGGCGCACTGAGCAGCGATTTTGCCTGCCCAACCGCATGGTGCACGATTTTTGCCGGCCGCCCTTCGCTGTCGTCCGCGGCGATGAGTTCCGCGCCGGTCATGACCAGCACCGCCCGCGCCAGCGGCCGCGGCTGGCGCGGGACCAGCCGCCGCAACGCCGCCTCGATGCGCCCCAAGTGTCGCGCCACCCCAAGCACAAGCTGTTGAGCCCGCGCGCGCTCCGCGCCGGCCAGCCCATGCAGTCGCGTTTCGAGCAAGGTATCCAGCCGCTCGCCGCGCTCCAGCCAGCGCGATACTGCCTGGATGGCCGCCGGCCAGGCCGGCTCCGTTTCAGGCGCCGTTTCCGCCATGGCAGATACACAGTTTGACAATGCTCACCATTATAGCCTCTACTCTTCAGTTCCGTTACTCGCATCCGCAATCATGAATTCTGAAGCCATCTCCGCGCTCATCGCCAAAACGCCTTCGCTCAAGTCGGCCAAATCCAAGCTCGAGGCCATGGAGCCCGGTGCTTACGTCGTCCACCGGAGCTGGGGCTTCGGCAAAATCAAAAGCTACGACGAAGCCGCCCAGAAGCTTGTCTTCGATTTTGATGGCAAGAAAAGCCACGCCATGGACCCCGCCTTCTGCCTCACCACGATGGAGGTCCTGTCACCCAAGAGCCTCCTCGTCCGCAAACAGACCGAACCAGCCAGGATCAAGGAACTCATCGAAAAGGAACCCGTCGAGCTCGTCGTCGAAGCGCTCGCGTCCTACGCCAACAAAGCCACGACGGTCATCGACCTTGAACTCACCCTCGCGCAGGTCGTTGGCGAAGATAAATTTAAAAAATGGTGGGCCGCGGCCAAGAAACACGTGGCCAAGGACCCCCGCGTTTCCGTCCCCGTCAAGAAAACCGAGTGCTACATCCTGCGCGACATCCCCGTCTCGGCCGAGGACGAAATCCTCGAGGCGTTCAATTCGACCCGTTCCGCCCGCCGCCGCATCCAGCTCGCCGAGGAACTCGTCGCCACCGGCAAGAAGGACATGAAGACGGATCTTTCCGCCATCCTCGCCGGCGTGGCCGACGCCGTGAAAGACAGCAACCAGATCAATCCCTCCGAGCGTCTCTACGGCGCCGTCGTGCGCGACGATCTCGCCAAGCTCATCGGCAACGAAACGGCCTTCGAGCCCACCCAGGCGTCCCTGATCGCCAACGTTCGTGCGCTGCCCGACATCGCGGAAAAAATTCCCGTCCAGTTCCAGCGCCGCTTCCTCGAGCTCGTCAAGGAGACACACCCCGTCGAGGCCCGCGACCTCCTCTTCACGCTGCTCAAGACCTCTTCGGGCAAGTTCACCACCGAATCCATCAATTTCCTCGTCGAGAGCGGCCATGCCGAGGATCTCGCCGCCGCCCTCAAGCGCTGGCAGACCGAGCAAAACCTCCGCGCCCCCGTCCTTCTCTGGATTGTCAAGAACCGCCATTCGAAGAAATTCGCCAAGCTCCTCGCCGAGCTCATCACCCCGCGCCTGCTCAGCGCCATTTTCTTCGCCATAGATTATGAGGCCCTGCAGGCCTCCAACGCGCGCCGCATCCCGCTGGCCGAAATCCTCAGCGACGACGTCGACCTGATCAGCGACCTGCTTTCCACCGCCGACCCCGAAACCGCGCGCGACCTCGCCAACACCCTCCTGCTCAACCAGGGCTTCGAGGAACTCACGAAAAAATCCCTGCTTGCTCGCTTCATCAAGATTTTCCCCAACATCCAGTCGCTCGTCGCCGAGGCCGCCGAGAGCAAGGACGAGCAACTGCTCGTCTCCCGCTCCAGCTACGAACGCAAGCGCGAGGAATACGAGATCATCGTTTCCAAGAAAATTCCCGAAAATTCCAAGGCCATTGCCACGGCCCGCGAACACGGCGATCTCAAGGAAAACTCCGAATACAAGATGGCCAAGCAGGACCAGCAGGTCCTCATGGCCCAGAAAACCCTTCTCGAAAAAGACCTCGCCCGCGCCCGCATCACCGATTTCAAGGACGCCACCATCGAGCAGGTCAGCGTCGGCAGCATCGTCAGCCTCCGCGACGATACCGGCAAGGAAGTGAACTACACCCTCCTCGGCGTCTGGGACAGCGATCCCGACAACCGGCTTATTTCGTACAAAACCCCACTGGGCCAGGCCCTGCTCTCGAAAAAAGCCGGCGACCGCGTGAAACTGAAGCTCAGCGGCAGCGAGAATGAGTACGTCATCGCCGGCATCAGCCGCTACGTGGACGCGCGGAACTGACACCGCGCCTCCACCGGCATGGAGCATATCGTAAAAGGCTTCGCCATCGGTTTCGCCGTGGCCGCGCCGGTCGGCCCCGTCGGCCTGCTCTGCATCCGCCGCAGCATTCTCGATGGCCGCCTCGCCGGCTTCGTCACCGGCCTCGGTGCCGCCACGGGCGATTCGATCCTCGGCCTCATCGCCGCGCTCGGCCTCACGTCCGTGACAATGTTTCTCACCAGCCATGCCCGGGGCTTCCAACTCATCGGCGGGCTTTGCCTCCTTGCCATCGGCGCGGCCACCATCCGCAGCCGCCCGCCCGAGCGCACGCGCCAACCCGTGCACGCACCCAACTTCACCGCCGCCTACGTCTCCACGGTCTTCATCACCATTGCCAATCCCATGACCATCGCCGGTTTCGTCGGCATTTTCACCGGCTTCGGCGTTGGCCTCACCACGACCGGCCTCGCGCAAATCTCCTGGCTCGTGGCCGGCGTCTTCCTCGGCTCAGCCGCGTGGTGGCTGCTGCTCAGCGGATTTGCCGCCTGGTTGGGCAAAAAAATCCCCGATGGCGGCCTCCATGCGATCAACATCGGCGCCGGACTTGCCATTGCGCTCATTGGCGTCTGGGAGCTATCGCTGTTCGCATTCAAGATCGCGTGAGGTTATTCGCCATTGGTCATTGATATTTGGTAGTTGGTAAATCACCGCTGCCTCTTGTTACTTGTGCGCCTTAGCGCACCACCACCCGACACTTGCCACGCCCACCCCACTTGCTCAGCCTCGCGCCCAGTGAACGCCTCCTGGGACACGCTTAAACTCCTCTCCGACCCCACCCGCCTGCGCCTGCTTGCGCTGCTGTTGCGGGAGGAGCTCTCCGTCGCCGAGCTGCAGGAAATCCTCGGCATGGCGCAATCGCGCATCTCCTCGCAACTCGCGCTGCTGCGCTCCGCCGGCCTCGTGGCCGACCGCCGCGACGGCAAACGCGCCTATTATTCGCTGCGCACCGCGCTCCCTCCCCGCACGCTCGCGCTCCTGCGTTCCGCGTGCGAATCCGTGGCCGAGCTGCCCGAGCTGGCCGACGACCGCGCCAACCTCGACCGCGCCCTGCAAAAACGCCGCCGTGCGCAGGAGCAATATTTCAACCTCATCGCCGGCCGCCTCGGGAAAAATTACTGCCCCGGCCGCTCGTGGGAAGCCATCGGTCACCTCGCGCTGCGCCTCACGCCGGCCATCGTCGTGGCCGACCTCGGCGCCGGCGAAGGCCTCATTTCCCAACTCCTCGCCCGTCGCGCCCAGCGCGTCTGGTGCATCGACAATTCGCCCCGCATGGTCGAGGTCGGCGCCGAGCTCGCCAAGAAAAACGGCCTCGACAACCTCACCTACAAGCTCGGCGACATCGAGGATATCCCCCTGCCCGACAAATCCGTGGACCTCGCCATCCTCAGCCAGGCGCTGCACCACGCGCAGCACCCGCAGGTCGCGGTGGACGAGACCTTCCGCATCCTCAAGCCCGGCGGACAGCTCCTCGTGCTCGACCTCGCCGAGCATGATTTTGAAAAAGCGCGCGAACTCTACGCCGACCTCTGGCTCGGCTTCAAGGAAAGCACCCTGCACGGCTTCCTGAAAAAATCCGGCTTCAACAAAGTCGAAGTCACCCCCGTCGCGAAAGAAAATACCGAGCCGTTCTTCGAGACGCTGCTGGCGAG
>DATMNP010000026.1:0-8047 GCA_035568935.1 Opitutaceae bacterium
GCCCAACTGGTCGAGAAACTGACCTGGGTCAGCCTGATCCGGCAGACAACGCACGAGCAGAAGCAGGCGCTGGGCGCGTATGCCGCCATGCGCAAAAAACTCGCCAAGTCCGGCAAGGGCGTGCGCGACGCGGAGTTTCTCGCCGCCGCCCGGCGCGAAATGGTCGTGGCCAAGGGCGCCGTGCCGGTTTGGATCATGCCGCTCAACGAAGTCGCCGATGCGTTCGACCCGCGCACCGCCCAGTTCGACGTGGTCATCATCGACGAAGCCAGCCAGTGCGACCCAATGGCGATGTTCGCGCTCTACCTTGGCCGTCAGACCGTCGTGGTCGGCGATGATGAGCAAGTCACGCCGGTGACGGTTGGCATGGACCTGGAGCTGGTGAAAAACCTGATCACCGTGCACCTGCAGGGCATTCCCCGCAAAGAACTCTACGATGGCGAAACCTCGATCTATGAATTCGCGCAGTTTGCCTTCGGCGGCATCATCCGCCTGGTCGAGCATTTCCGCTGCGCGCCCAACATCATCGCGTTCAGCAACAGCCTTTCCTACAAGGACGAGATCCAGCCGCTGCGCGAAGCCTCGTCGATCAAACTCAGCCCGCATGTCATTCCCTTCCGCGTCGAAGCCGGGCTCAGCCGGGGCGACGATACCAATGACGCCGAAGCCGAGGCGATTGCCTCGCTCATCTGCGCCGCCATCGAACAGCCGGAATATGCCGTGAACGAAACCGGCAAGCCCATGTCGTTCGGCGTGGTTTCGCTGGTGGGCGACCAGCAGGCGATGAAAGTGGACACGCTTCTCCGCCAGCGGCTCCAACCGGCCGAATACAAGGGCCGCCAGGTCCTTTGCGGCACCCCCGCCCAGTTCCAGGGCGACGAACGCGATGTGATGTTTCTCTCCGTGGTGGACACGCCCACGTCGGCGTCACCGCTGCCGCTGCGCCAGGAAGGGCCCAAGAAAATCTTCAAGAAACGCTTCAACGTCGCCGTCAGCCGCGCGCGGGACCAACTCTGGGTCGTCCACAGCCTCAACCACGACACCGACCTCAAGCCCGGGGACTACCGGCGCCGGCTGATCGAACACGCCATCGATCCCGGCGCATGGGAACGCGAACTCAAGAAATTGCTGGATCGAACTGAATCCATCCTGGAAGAGCGCGTTGCCAAACATCTGGCCGAGGCCGGTTATGTGGTGCAGCCGCAATATAAAGTCGGCAGTTACCGGATGGACATGATGGTATCCGGCAATGGAAAACGCCTCGCCGTCGAGTGCGATGGCGAACGCGACCAAAGCCCGGAACAACTCCAGGAAGACATGGGCCGCCAGGCCATCCTTGAACGCCTCGGCTGGCAGTTCGTCCGCATCCGGGGCAGTGTTTTCTTCCGCGATGAAAAACGCGCGATGAAAGCCGTTTTTAGGCGGCTGGAAGAACTCGGGATCACGCCCGACTTAAACCTCTCACGGCCCGGCGTGCCGCTGGGTACGGATTCTCCCATGCCGAAACTCATCCGCCGCGCGGAAGAGCTGCGCCGGCAATGGAAAAGCGAAAAGAAGCCGACACAAAATTTGTCGGGCAAGCCGGGCCGCCCCCGCACCGCGCCCGAACGAGGGCGGTCCCTCGCGAAGATTTGATTTGAACACGGAGTGCACGGAGGGGTCTCGCGAAGGGGACGAAGGTTGCGAAGGTAGAAATATTTCTATCACGAATAATAGTTCTGTCATTCCTCGCTGGGCTCGGAATGACAGCTACCCAACGGTTGATTTTCTCTACTCGCTACCCACTACCCGCTACTCGCTACTCGCTACTTGGGAAGTGGATTAAAACTGCAAAGCTCTACCGTTCGCGTCGAGAGATGGCAGCCGCAAGGCGCGGCAGAGGGTGGGTATCCTTGGAGAGGCTATCCCCCTCTGCTGGAACGCCGCGGCTGCCGCTCTATCGCGCGAACCCTTCGGGCTAAGGCTGGCAATAAGCGCGGAGCGGCGTTGTCGTCGAGGGCCAAGGCCCTCCGGGCATTGGCGCCTCGACTCCGCCTTGCTCTGCGCTTTTCCAGCCGATAGCGGTATGGCTTCGCAGTTTTAATCCACTCCCAAAATGAACCTCACCAAGCACTGGGTCGCACAGCTCGACGACTACGTCATCGACCTCGCCTGGTCGCCTGTAGCCGGGGTCGTTGACCCCGGATCTCAGATTTCAGATTTCAAATCTCAAATTTCTCTCGCGACTGCATCAGCAGCCGGCCCAGTTTCAATTTTTTCCGGCGCCGACGGCGCCAGGCAGCACGAGCTGCCCGGGCATGAAAATGGCACGAACGCGCTGGCGTGGATGCCAGGGTTAAAGAGATCAGATGGCAGAGGGCAGATATCAGAAGTATCCGCTGCTTCGCTTCTGACCTCCCTGTCCTCCGTAGCCTCGGCGAAGGAGGATAACCTCCGACCTCTGCCCTCTTCCGTTCTCGCCACCGGCGGCCAGGACGGTGCGGTGAAATTCTGGGATGCCACGAGCGGCCAGCACACCGCCACCGCCTCGCTCGGCAAGGCGTGGGTCGAACACTTGGCTTGGAGAACGATTCAGAAGAAGTCAGAGGCCAGAGATCAAACATCAGCAGAGAAAGCTAAAACTTCTGACCTCCGGCCTCTGACCTCTGACCTCTGCGTGGCTGCCTCCGCCGGCCGCGATTTTGTTTTGCTCAATCCGGATGCGAGCGTCCGCCACGCCTTCAAGCCCGCGCCCAAGACCATCACCGCGCTCGCATGGCAGCCATCGGGCGGCTGCGTGGCCGTGGCTTATTTCGGCGGCGTGTGCCTGTGGGATGCCGACGATTTCATCGCGCAAAAGGAATTCCCCTACGCCAACGGCATTCACGCGCTCGTCTGGTCTCCCGACAACCGATGGCTCGTTTCCGGGAACCAGGACCCGAGCGTGCATTTGTGGCTGCCCGAGCAAGACCAGGAATTCCACATGAGCGGTTACGAGGGCAAGGTGAAGCATCTCGCCTTCGAACACACCTCGCGCTGGCTCGCCACCAGCGGCGGAAGCGACGCCTGCATCTGGGATTGCTCCGGCGCCGGACCCGACGGCCGCACGCCCTTGATGCTGCCGCACGATGCTCCTGTGTGCGCTCTGGCGTTTCAACACAACCACGGCCTGCTCGCGACCGCCTCGCAGGATGGTGGACTCGTGTTGTGGAGCCCCGAGCGCAAGCAGCCACTCCGCGCCACCGTCCGCATGCCCACCACCGCGACCAAACTCGCGTGGTCGCCCGACGACCAGTTCCTCGCCGTCGGCGCCGAGAACGGCTCTGTCTTTGTGCTGAAATGCGAGGCGTGAAGCCAATATCCCACTGTAACGATCGTTAGGTAGGGCGCGACCGCCGGGCGCGCCGCGGTTCTCGAAGTGGTTTTTACACCAAGATCGCGAAGAGCGGTTGATGTTTCTGTTATCAAAGGCAAAAACAGAGCCTGCTTGGAAATTTGATGTGAGCCGACACCAGTCTCTTCGTGCCCTTTGCGACCTTCTGTAAAAATGGTTTGAGAAGACCTCGGCGCGCCCGGCGGTCGCGCCCTACCCGCGCTACCGCGCAAAACATCACGTCACTCCACCGACTGCAACTGCAGCTTTCGATAAGCTTCCATCAGTGATTTCGTGACGGGATTGCGGGTCAGATCGTGACGTTGCCGATCGACCGCCGCCACGGGCATCACTCCGAGCAGCGCGTTCGTGACAAAGACTTCGTCCGCATCGGCGAGCAGTTGGGCCGGGATGGCGCATTCGCGCCCGTTTTTCAAAAGTTGCAGCATACGGCTGCGCGCAATGCCGGGCAGGATGCGCCCATCGAGCGGCGGCGTGAGCACTTCGCCGCCTTTCACCACGAACACATTGCTCGTCGATCCCTCCAGAACCAGGCCGGCGGAATCAATGAACAGCGCTTCGTCACAGCCGGCCGCCACGGCCGCCTGCTTCGCCGAGAGATTCCCCAGGTAGTTCACCGTTTTTAAGCCGAAGAGTTTTCCTTCGCGCTGGCCGCCGGGAAACATCTTCAACGCAAAGCCGCGTTCGTAGTGTTCGGGCAAATGGGTTTTTTCCCGTGCCGCAATCAACTCGCCGAGGCCATCCGTGTCCTGAAACACGACCAGCTTGAGACTCCCCTCGCCCAGGCCGTTGGCCGACAGGCACTGCTCACAGCGGGCGCGCAACTCAGCGGCCGACGCCGTGAACGGCAGGCGCAGCTCTCCGGCGCTGCGCCGGAGCCGGTCGTAATGATCCTCAAAAAATACCGGCCGGCCGTTGAGGACCTTGATCGTCTCGAACAAGCCGAGCCCAAACATGAAGCCATCGCCCAGCGGCGAAATCCGCGCCGCGCCCGCGTCGAGCAGGCGACCGTTTAAAACGATGTGGGGCTGAAAATTCATTCTTTCTCCGCCCAGTCGAGCGGGCCAATCTTGCGCAGGCCATCCTCGCCCAGCGCAGCGGCGAGATCGCTGATGGTTTTCCCATCGAGCTTCAGTCCAGGCGCAATCTCCGCCAGCGGCGTAAGCACAAAGCTTCTCTCATGCATCCACGGGTGCGGCACCACGAGACGTTCATCAGCGATGCGCATGTCGCCGTAAAACAGCAGGTCGATGTCGATTGTGCGCGGGCCCCAGCGCTCGTGGCGCACGCGGCCAAGATCCGTCTCAATGCGCAGGCATTCGGCCAAAAGTTCGTGCGGCGCATGCGTCGTCACCACCTGCATGACGAGGTTCAGGAAATCCGGCTGCGCGGTCACGCCGACGGGACTCGACTCATAAACCGAGGAAATTTTCACAACCTGCAAGGCCGGCCTGGCGTGCAGGCGGCGCACGGCCTGCGCCAGATGCTGGCGCCGGTCGCCGAGATTGCTGCCCAGCCCGAGATACGCCGTGTTCACCGCTCTTTGCTGGTTTCAACGGCCACGTGGTCGAGCACCCCGTCCATCGGCACGGAGGGCTTTTTGATCGTGATCTCGACCTTGGTCACGCGCGGACAGGCCTCGAGAATCCGGTCGATGAGGTGATTCGCGAGCGTCTCGAGCAGTTTTACCCGGTCGTGCTCCACAATTTGGCGGCAGATGCCGTAAACCTTCACGTAATCCACCGTGGATGAGAGATTGTCGGTGCGCGTGGCCTCGGCGATGTCCAGCGTCATGACCAAATCGATCATGAAACGCTGGCCGAGAGAGTTTTCCTCGGCGAGGTGGCCATGGTAGCCGTAGAACACCATGTTCTTGAGGTGGATTTTTCCGTTCATGAATTTGGTTTTAAACCGCGAAGATATTTTAACCGCGAATGGACGCGAATGAACGCAAATAGAAACACTTTAACCACGGATTACACGGATTTTCACGGATAAGGTCAGTTATCCGTGTAATCCGTGGTAAAAAATCACTCCGCGATCGTACCGAAAAAATCGGATTGGTGGTGGTTTCTCTTATTCGCGTGTATTCGCGTCCATTCGCGGTTAAAAAGTGTTCTCCTGTTCAAACAAACTTCCGGATGGCGGCGGCCATTTTTGCCGCGCGCGCGTTGGCGCGCACGTCGTGCACGCGGATAAACTCGACTCCCTGCCAAACCGCAAGCGCCGTTGTAGCCAACGTGCCTTCGAGACGCTCGTCCGGCGGCAGCGCGAGGACGTTTCCGATCACCGATTTGCGCGAGGCGCCGAGCCAGAGCGGAAACCCGAGCAGCTTGAGCTCGGACAGGCGGGCGAGAATCTCCAGGTTCTGCTCCTGGGTTTTACCAAAGCCGATCCCCGGATCGAGGACGATGAGATTTTCGGCCAGGCCGGCCTGTGCGGCAATTTCGCGCGAACGGTCAAAAAAGATTTTGATCTTATAGATGGTGTCACCGCGCGCCTCGCGGAACGCCGGATCGTTGTGCATCACCACCACCGGGCAGCTGAACTCGGCAGCAAGCGTGGCAATCTCCGGATTCCGCTGCAGGCCGTAGATGTCATTGATCAAGTGCGCGCCCGCCTGCAGCGCGGCGCGCGCGACCGCAGGCTTGTAAGTGTCGATGGAAATGGGCACCGGCAGCCGCGGCACCAAGGCGGTGATCACGGGCACGACACGGGCGATTTCCTCTTCGTCGGAAATCTCCTCGAAGCCGGGCCGCGTGGACTGGCCGCCCACGTCGACGATGGCCGCGCCGTCTTCGACGAGGCGGCAGGCTTGCGCGATGGCCGACTCACCCGTGGCAAATTTTCCGCCGTCAAAAAATGAATCCGGCGTGAGGTTGAGAATGCCGACCAGCAAAGTCTCCCGGCCAACCGTGACCGCGCGGTCGCGACACTTGAGCTGGCGTGTGGTAACGGCCTGGTTGGTAGATGGCATGGCCTAAATCCGAATGGAGAATGAAGAATTACGAATTACAAGTTACTAATTCATTTGTTAAATTCATTCTCCATTCTTCATTCGCTATTCGGACTTAGCGCCACCAGCGCGTTATAACGCACGCGCAGCCGCCGGGCGGCTTCGACCAGGTTGCGCAGGGCCGGTTTCACCTCGGCCCAGCCGCGGGTCTTGAGGCCACAGTCGGGATTGACCCAGATGTTTCCCGGCGGAAGCACGCGCAGCGCTTTTTCAATCAATTGCTCCATCTCGGCCACGTTCGGCACGCGCGGCGAATGGATGTCATAGACGCCCGGGCCGATTTCGTTGGGATAACGGAACGTTGCAAACGCCTCGAGCAGCTCCATGCCCGAGCGGGAAGCTTCGATGGTGATGACGTCCGCATCGAGATCGGCGATCGCCTGGATGATATCGTTGAATTCCGCATAGCACATGTGGGTGTGGATTTGCGTGTCGTTGCGCACGCCACCCGCGCACAAACGGAAGGCCCCGACCGCCCACGCGAGATAATCGGCCCGGTCGGCCGAGCGCAGCGGCAGGCCCTCGCGCAAAGCCGGTTCGTCGATCTGGATGGCCGCGAGGCCGGCCCGTTCGAGGTCGAGGACCTCGTCGCGCAAGGCGAGCGCGATTTGCCACGTCGTATCGCGGCGCGGCTGGTCGTCGCGCACAAAACTCCACTGCAGCACCGTCACGGGGCCGGTGAGCATGCCCTTCATCGGCCGGCGCGTGAGCGTCTGCGCATAGGCTGACCAGCGCACGGTCATCGGCTGCGGACGCGCCACATCGCCATAAATGATCGGCGGCTTCACGCACCGTGTGCCATAACTCTGCACCCAGCCATTTTCGGTAAAGGCGAATCCATCGAGCTGCTCGCCGAAATATTCGACCATGTCGTTGCGCTCGAATTCGCCGTGCACGGGCAGGTCAAAGCCGATCTCGTCTTGGAATTTCACGGCGTCCGCGATTGCGGCTTCAATGAACCGCTCATAATCGGCCGTACTCAAACTACCCTTGCGCCAGCGCGCGCGCGCGGCCCGCACTTCGTCGGTCTGCGGAAACGAACCGATGGTGGTCGTCGGAAACAACGGCAGTTGGAGTTTCGCGCGCTGTGCCGCCTGCCGCTGTGGAAACGGCGCGGCCCGTTGCAAATCGCCCGGCACTACGCGAGCCACGCGTTGTTTCACCGCGGCATTGTGGATGCGGGTGCTGGCGGCGCGCGACGCGAGGGCAACGCGGCTGGCTTCCAGTGCTTCGCGAGCCGGCGCCCCACCCTCCAGCAGATCGCGCAGCACGACGACCTCGGCAAGTTTTTCCTCGGCGTAGGCGAGCCAGCTCTTGAATTCTGCATCGAGCTTCGTCTCGTGCCGCAGCATCACCGGCGTGTGCAGCAACGAGCAGGAAGGCGCGACCAGCAGGCGTTCGGGCCCGAGCGCTGCGGCGGCTTTCTCCAGCTTCGCGAACGCAGCGGCGAGATCGGCGCGCCAGATGTTGCGGCCGTCCACCAAGCCCACGGAAAGAAGTTTGTCCTCTGGAAACTCACGAAGGATGGCATCGAGCTCGTCCGGCGCGCGCACCAGATCGACGTGCAGCGCATGCACGGGCAGACGCAGGAAGTCGGCCCGGTTTTCACGCAGGCCGCCAAAATAATTGGCCACGAGCAGGCGCAGTTTCGGCGCAGC
>DATMNP010000027.1:0-7568 GCA_035568935.1 Opitutaceae bacterium
AAGTGGCGGAGAGGGAGGGATTCGAACCCCCGGTACCTTGCGGCACACCTGATTTCGAGTCAGGCGCATTCGACCACTCTGCCACCTCTCCATGCGTGAAAGATGAAACGTAGGCCCGTCCCGGCAAAACGGAAGTCGAAAATCTGGTCACCCCCAGACCATTCTTTGTGAAACCGCGAAGAACGCCGATGCCCGCGAATTTCTCTCCGTCCTGACCCGATCCTCAGGTATTTTCGTCCCCGCGGGTTTCCAGCACCGTGCGGTTGGCCGGCAGATGCTGCGGCAGAAAAAAATAATAATTCATCAGCCACCAGCTGCGCGAGGAGCGGTAAAACAAGGCGGGGACCGCGAGCGCGCCGACGCCGGCCAGCACACTGGCCAAGGTCACGCCGATGACTTTGTAATACGCGAGCAGCATCACCGGCGCCAGGAAGCACACGAGCGTAACCCCGTAGTTGAGCGACATCGAGCCAATGAAAAAACCCTCGTCGCGCTCGATCTTGAAGCCGCACTGCGGACACTCCTTGTTCGTTTCGAAAAAGGTCCCGGCCTTGAAGAGCGTGTGCCCGCCACAGTTGGGGCAGCGGTTGGTGAGGCCGCGCGCGATGATTTGTCCGCGGGTGACTTTCATCGATCCGTATAATTAAACCGCGAATGGACGCTAATTACTACACATCCAATCCAGGCACATTTTTACAGAAGGAAACGAAGGCAACAAAGGAGAGAATTGATCCGCGAGAGAACTCTTCGTTCCCTTGGTTATCTTCTGTTCAAATAATCCGGATTCGCGTCAATTCGCGTGCATTCGCGGTTAAAAGAGGACCGTTTTGGATCACGCCCCGAGCTGGTAGCGCGTGAAGCGGCGAACCTGGATGTTCTCACCCATCTTCGAGATCTTCTCCGTCAGGATTTCCTTCACGGATTTTTCCGGCAGTTTCACGAAAGGCTGGTCGAGCAGGCAGACCGTCGAATAGAATTTTTCGAGTTTGCCCTCGACGATTTTCTGCACGGCGGCGGGCGGCTTGCCCTGCACCTGCGCGACGGCGATCTCGCGTTCCTTGGCCAAGTCGGCCTCGGGCACTTCCTCGCGGGCGACGAAAAGCGGGTTGGCAGCGGCGATCTGCAGGCAGACGTCCTTGCAGAAGGCGCGGAACTCCTCGTTGCGGCCGACGAAATCGGTTTCGCAATTCACCTCGAGCAGCACGCCGACTTTTCCGCCGACGTGGATGTAGCTCTCAATGAGTCCCTCCTTGGTGGTGCGATCGGCCTTTTTGGCGGCGGAGGCGGCGCCTTTCTTGCGGAGGATGGTGATGGCTTCCTCCATGTTGGCGTTGGCCTCGCTGAGGGCCTTTTTGCAGTCAAGCAAGCCGGCGCCGGTTTTTTCGCGCAGCTCGCTGACCATCTGGGCAGTAATGGGAGTGCTCATTAAATTTGTGTCGTTGGATAGCATCTTATTCGGCTTTCACCGGCGCCTTGCGGACGCGCGTGGGTTTTTTCGTCGGGAGAATCCCGGTTTCTTCCTCAACGGCGATGTCCTTCGGCAGGACAATCTTGTCGAGGTCGATTTCGCCCTTGGCTGCTGCGGCGGCGGCGGCCGCCGCGCGGAGGTCGGCCTGGCCACGGGAAACCCGGCGGCTGTCGCGCTGGGCCAGTCCGCTTTGGATGGCGGCGGTGACGGCCTCGACAATGATGCGGATGGATTTCACCGCGTCGTCGTTGCCGGGAATCGGGTGCGAAAGGGAGGTCGGGTCGGAGTTGGTATCCACCAGGCCGATGCAGGGGATTTCACAGCGCTTGGCTTCGGCGACGGCGATGAGTTCCTCGTTCACGTCGATGACAAAGAGGGCCGAGGGCAGCCCGCCCATTTCGGTGATGCCATTGAAATTGCGCTGCATGCGGGCCATCTCGCGCTTGATGGCGGATTCTTCCTTCTTGGGCAGCTTGGCCATTTCGCCGCTGGTCTCCATCTGCTGGAATTTTTTGAATTTCGCGATGGAGCGCTTGATGGTCTCGTAATTGGTAAGCGCACCGCCGAGCCAGCGGTTCACGCAGAAGGGCATGTTGACCGAGATGGCGGCCTCGCGGACGATGTCCTGCGCCTGGCGCTTGGTGCCGACGAAAAGGACATTGCCGCCATCGCCCACGAGATCCTCGAGGAACTTGCAGGCTTTTTCGAGCGCCACGTGCGTCTTCTCGAGATCGACGATGGTGATGCCCTGGCGGTGGTCGAATATATAGGGCTTGGAGCGCGGGTTCCAGCGCTTGGTCTGGTGCCCGAAATGTACGCCTGCATCGAGCAGGTCTTTGATGGTGATATTCATGATCTATGTATGTGATACACAGGTCGGCCAGTGGGCCGCCTTGCGATCTTAGCTGGTTGACGGATTAAGGTTGGGAACGAACGGAGTTGACCAAAACATAGGCTGAGCGGGCCCTTGGCAAGCGCGAATTTGGCGGGGGCGCAACCCTTTGGACTGCCTTATGTTCCTTCAACTGACAACCTCGTGCCACCCATTACACGATCCACGGTCAGAGATCGGTGATCGGTTTGTGCCTCGGCACGAGGGCCTTCATGATGCCCAATGCGACCAGGTAGCTCAGGGCACAAACGATGAACATGAGGAGATAGGCGGTTTTCGGCGTGGCTTTGTAAGCGTCGGTGAGGGCACCAGCCAGAAGCTGCACAATCACGCCGCCAATTCCGCCAGCCATGGCGCCAATTCCCGTGACCGACCCCACAGCCTTTTTTGGAAACATGTCGGAAACCGTTGTAAAAAGATTCGCGGACCAGGCCTGGTGCGCGGAGGCGCCCACGCAAATCGTGGCCACGGCCAGCACTGCGGCCATTTTTCCAAAATGGCCGACATCGCCAAAATATTGCGTGCTCAGAACCGCCAAGGGACACAGGGCAATGAGAAACATGGCGGTCATGCGGGCCTTATAAACCGGCATGCCTTTTTTAATGAATGTCATCGGGATACTGCCGCCATAAACGCTGCCAATAATGGCGATGGCGTACACAATAAAGGTTGGCAGCATGACTTCGTGCTTGGTCATCCCAAACTGTTTCTTCAGGTAATCCGGCAGCCAGAAAAGATAAAACCACCAAATGCCATCGGTCATGAATTTGCCGAAAAAGAAACTCCAAGTCTGCCGATAGCCAAAGAGCCTGAACCAGGAAACCTTGGCCTTGTCACTGGAGGCCTCGGCATCCCGGGTGGTTTCAACCTCATCATCGCAGTGGATGTAGTCGTACTCGGCTTTGGAAAGCCGTTTTTGCCGGGCCGGGGTGTCATAGAGCCAAAACCAAAAAATCAGCCAAAGAAAACCCGCCGCCCCGGTGAGGATAAACGCCATCTTCCATCCCTTTTGATCACCGAAATAGATCATGCACCAAGGGACAAAGAGAGCCGCAATCATGGCGCCAGCATTTGAACCGCTGTTAAATATGCCGGTCGCGAGGGCTCTTTCGCGCTTGGGAAACCACTCCGCCACCGTTTTGATGGAAGCAGGAAAGTTGCCGGCCTCGCCGAGGCCAAAAGCACTTCGTACGATAATGTGCATCGCCAGCAACCGTCCCACAAAGGCGTTGAGGATGCCGAAAACCGACCAAACGATGAGTGAAAGGGCCAGGCCCAGCTTGGTGCCAATCTTATCGATGACCCAGCCGGCCAGAATCGTCATGCCAGCGTAAAATCCCGTAAAGCAGGACGTCAGGTAGGAAAAGTCCGTATTGGACCAGCCAAACCCACCTTGAGCAGCCGGCGCGCAATAGTATTCCTTCAGATAGCCAATGACATTTCGATCCATGTAATTGATCGTGGTGGAAAAAAACAGCAAACCACAGATGACCCAGCGATAATTAGTGGGTCTTGAGGCGGGGGCTGGGGGTGACATGGCAGGAGGAACAAAACAGGGAAGACCACCAAAGCACACTAATAAAATCCTCTGTTTTTAACCGCGAATAGACGCTAATGAACGCGAATAAAAAGGATTTCTTCATAAATTAATACTTGGCGGCCTTGTGCTGCGACTGGCATCGCAACAGCCCTCCTCAGACAAAATCCCACCGTCCGTTGCATCTGCCCATTCGCGTTCATTCGCGTCTATTCGCGGTTTTTAAAAGCTATTCGCGGTTCAGCGGGCGCACCAGCCACCATCGACGGCCATTACCTGGCCCGTGAGATAATCGGACGCAGCCGAGGCGAGAAACACAACCGCGCCAGCCAGGTCGTCCGCCTCGCCCCAGCGGCCGGAGGGGATGCGGCTGAGAATTTCCTTCGAGCGCACGGGATCGGCCTGGAGCGCCGCGGTGTTGTCGGTGCGCATGTAGCCGGGCGCGATGGCGTTCACTTGCACGCCCCGGCCCGACCACTCGTTGGACAATGCCTTCGTCAGCTGGCCGACCGCACCCTTGCTCGCCGCGTAGGCCGGCACGGTGATGCCGCCAAAAAACGTGAGCAGCGACGCGATGTTGACGATCTTGCCCGAACCGCGGGCGAGCATGTGCCTGCCCGCCGCGCGACACGCGGTGAACACACCATCGAGGTTTACATTGATGACGGCGTCCCAGTCCGCATCGCTGTAATCGGCCGCCGGTGTGCGGCGGATGATGCCGGCATTGTTGACCAAAATATCGAGATGGCCCTGCCAGGCGATGGCCTGCGCGAGCAGGCGCTCGACGTCGGCGCGCTGGCCAAGGTCGGCGGCGATGGCGGTGGCTTTCACGCCCAGCGACTCAATTTCCTTCATGACCGGGGCAAGCTTGGCCGCGTCGCGGCCATTGATGACGACGTCCGCGCCCGACTGCGCGAGCGCGAGGGCCATGGCCTTGCCCAGTCCCTGCGAGGAACCGGTGACCAGCGCGACTTTGCCGCGCAGCCCGAATTTTTTCTCGAGGTAGCTCATTTCAACGTCGCGATCGGCGCGGGATCCATGTCGGAGAAGATCTGGTTGTCCCCGCCCATGGCCCAGACAAAGCGATAACTGCCCGTGCCGGCGCCGCTGTGGATCGACCATGCAGGCGAGAGCACCACCTCGCGGTCGCGCACGATGAGGTGGCGCGTCGCCTGCGGTTCGCCCATGAGGTGAACGACGGCGTTGTCGCCCAGGTCGAAGTAGAGGTAAATTTCCGTGCGGCGGCTGTGGGTGTGCGGCGGCATGGTGTTCCACACGCTGCCGGGCTCGAACTCGGTAAAGCCCAGCACGAGCTGGCAGCTCTTGATGCCGTCGAGGTGGATGAGTTTGTTGATGCGGCGGCAGTTGGCCTTGGCGGTGTCGCCAATGGGGTCGGTCTTCACCTCGGCGCGGCGCGCGACAGCGGTCGGGTACTTCGCATGCGCGGGCGTGCTGACAAAATAAAACTGGGCCTGGCCGGCGGCGCCGTTTTCAAACGTGACGTCTTTTTCGCCGAGGCCGACGTAGAGGCAGTCGAGCGGGCCGAGCTCATATTTCACGCCGCCGGCATTCACCACGCCGGGGGCGCCGACGTTGAGGATGCCGATCTCGCGGCGCTCGAGAAAAAAGGCTGTGCCGGTTTCCTTCGCGCCCGGCAGGCCGAGCGGCGCCGTGGTCGGCAGGGCCGCACCGGTGATCATGCGGTCGAGGTCGGTGTAGTGCGCCGTGACCCGGCCCGGTTGAAAAAGTTCACCAATCAGAAAATAGTCGCGGAGTTTTTCCGTGGAAAGCGTGTTGGTCTCAGCCGGACTGGGAAAGTAATGGAGTTTCATGCGTGGGTAAAAATTGCCGACAAATGCAATTACGTCAAAGAGGAGAAGCAGAGATCATTGAATTAATCAGGGCGGAAAAAGGTGTGGCCAGCCTTAAGGTGTGGCGCGGCAGGAAATTTTGACCGGCGACTTCGCGCGGGCCGCACAGGCCGCGACATAATTATTCCAGTCTTCGCGCGAGGAGAAGTCGCCGCTTTTGGTCCAGCCGGCGCCAATGGAGTAATGCAGCGGCACACCGGGCGTGACTTTCACGAGGACCAGGTGGTTGTATTGGTCGTCCGCGAAGCCGCTCAACGCCGCCGGATCCACGATGACCGCTTCGCCGATCCCGCCATGTGTCTTCTCGGTTTCCCATTGCGCGAACCATCCGTCTGCCGGGTCCTTGGTTTGCCCGGCTGTCACTTTCTCGCCTTGGTCGGCGCTGTTTTTGTTGATGCCGATCGCAACGGTAAGGTCCTTCGTGCCGCCCTCGACCGTGAACGTGCTTTCCATCTCGTCGAGATTATGGCCGGCATCCACGGTGAAGCGTTTGACTTCGGAGACCTTCACGCCGTTGGCCGCCCAAGGATCGAAGGTGAGCTCAAAAACTGCGCGGATCGGGCCGTTCGCGAGCACTTTCCAGGCCCGGTAGTCATTGCTCACATAAAGCTTTTGCCCATCCCAGATGCCCGTGCCGCCGCAGCCGCGCGACTGGCCGGTCTGGTACATGTCCATCCCCTCCCCTTCGTCCTTGTGATAGTGGCCGCTGCCCTTGTTGTACCAGCGGTCGACGATGAGATAGCGGACGCGTTTGCACCACACATCGATGCCGCTGCTCACCATCTGGTCCTGGCCGGCGGCGGGGGATGAAAGCGCCGGGCCGTAAACGCGGTGGGCGATGCGGTCGTTTTCCCAGCCAAAATCATCGAGGCGCTCGGGCACGTAACGGGCAAACACCCTGGCCGGAAAGACCGGCGCGACCGCTTTGCTCTTCTCGATGGTAAAACTGGCGGATTTTTCCCCGGCGGCGAAGTCGTGCTGAAACAAAAGTTCGCCATAGGAACCGTTCGAATCGAGCGGCTTCTCGTTGGTGACCTGGTACGGCAAAACGCTTCCGGTGGAATCTTTGACCGTGAGATGCTGCAGGAGCGCATCGGGCATCGCTTTGGTGATTTCCGTCCACGGCACCTCGATGACCTCGGCCGGGCGCGCGAGATCGAGATCGTTGGTGACGGTGACCACGATCTTGTCCGCAGCGCGGGCCACGCCGGCGGCAAAAACAAAGACCCAGATGAGTTTGGAAAATCGGCGTGTCACCGTGATTCGGAAATGGATTGGAAATCCAATCAATGCATTGGCTCGGAACCAACTAAAAATCACCCCAATGCCGATCAATGTTTCTTATGGGATATCGCAAGGACGCGACCAGAGCATTGAAAATGAAACCATAACCCTATCGTCTGGACCACAGCGAGGATGTCGATTCCTCCGCTCGGACGTTTGGCAAGCGGTCAGCCGGATTTTTTGCCACAAAAGATCACATAGAGCCCAAAGCAAGGTTGTTCTCCGTGTTCTTCTTGTCCGCCGAAGCCTTAGCGAAGGCGGATGTGATCCTTTCGTGGCTACACTAATTTTCAAAACGCATTAGGGTGTGTCTCCAAATTGGCCTGGCCCGCCGTGAAGAATCAAAATGGATCGCCGCAAGGCGCAGTGGCAGAAGGTGGGCTTTTAGCCCATGTCTGCCGCTGGAACGCCGCGCCGATCCATTTTGAACTTCACCCTCTGGGCTGGGGCGAGAGCCGGTGCCGGGCGGCGTTGGCCGCGAAGGTCAGGGCTTCAGCCCAATCCTTCGCGCCCGCC
>DATMNP010000028.1:0-3254 GCA_035568935.1 Opitutaceae bacterium
GCCGGAAGCTGCGTGCGCAGCAGGGATACTTCGAGCGGCGAGCACACGAGGCCGCGCAGGCCGGCGTCGGTGGCGAGGCACGCGAGGCGCGCGACTTGTGCATCGGGCGCGGCGGGCACGCCGATTTCGGCGAGCGCAGCGGTGTCCATCGAGGTGAGCACGGTCACGCCGAGGAGCAGAAGATCGGGCTTCGTCTGTTGCTGGGCCGCGCGGGCGGCCGCCATCATTTCGCGGCCGCCGGATGTGTGGAGCGTGAGCATGCCGATGGGCAGCGGCGCGAGCGACTCGACGGCCTTGGCCACGGTGTGGGGAATGTCGTGGAGTTTGAGGTCGAGGAAAACCTGGAAGCCATGCTCGGCGACCTCGCGCACGCAGTCGGGGCCGCAGGCGGTGAACATCTGCAGGCCGATTTTCACCCAGCGGAGCGAGCCGCGCAGCGAACGGAGAATGGGTGCCGCGTCGGCGCGCGTGGGCACATCGAGGGCGAGAATGAGGTCGCAGGGCATGAAGTTAAACCGCTAATTCACGCTAATTGACGCTAATGGGAAGGGGAAAGTTTGAGCGGAACCAAATTGAGGCAGTATCTGAGGGTTTGAAAGCAGGAAGCCATAAACCCCGGATTTTTTTAACCACGGTTGACACGGATCAACACGGATAGGGAGCAATTTAAGTTTTGAGTCGGATGATTGTATCCGTGTTTAAGGACCCTTTCGTGGACTTTTTGACTTTCAAGATGTCGCCAAATTATTGGCTTATGGTGCGGCCGTGGCTTTCCGGGAAAGTGTCACGTATTGGGTCACGCGCAGAGTGAGGAATGACGATCTCTGTTTGTAATGTATTACGTTACAAAGGGGATTTCTCCATGGGATCGTTTGTAACATGTTATGTTACAAATACGGTTCCTGCCTGCGCTCAAACGCGCTCTGCCAGCCTCATGTTTGTCCGCGGCTCGGGAGGCAAGGTGTAACCTATTGGGTTACACTTTAGAAAAACGACCGGCTGATTTTTCTGATTTTTGGATAGCTTCTGGTGTGAATTAGAGTGTTTTAGTATTCAAAACCTTGAGCGCGCTTTCCATTTTTTCCCCGGCAAAATTAAATCTGTTCCTCGCCGTCATAGGCCGGCGGGCGGATGGCTTTCACGATTTGGTGTCGGTGGTGGCGCCGGTGGAGTTCGGCGACACGCTGAGGATAGAGGCGGGTGCCAGCGGCGAATTTGGGCTTGAGTGCGACGACGCGACGGTGCCGACCGGCGAGGAAAATCTCGTGCTGCGGGCGGCGCGGCTTTTCGCGGAGAAGACGGGTTGGGGCGGCGGGGCAAAGTTTTTCCTGGAGAAGCGCATCCCGATGGGTGCGGGCCTGGGTGGCGGCAGCAGCAACGCGGTCGCGGCCCTGCGTGGGCTGAATTCCCTCGCAGGAGAACCGCTTGGCGGTGCCGAGCTCGCGGCCGTGGCGGCCCGCCTGGGGTCGGACTGTGCGTTGTTTTTGCCGGGCGGGCCGGTCGTGATGCGCGGGCGCGGCGAGCGCGTGGACCTGCTGGCGGCGGAAACGGTGGCGCGGCTGGGCGGGCAGCGGGTGCTGATTTTCAAGCCGGGCTTCAGCATCAGCACGCCGTGGGCGTATGGGCAACTCGCGGCCGACGGCGAAAAAAACTACCTGCCGGCGGCGGAGGCGGAGGCGCGGCTGGCGGCGTGGCTCGGTGATGCGAAGGTGCCGGCGGAGACGTTGCTGTTCAACTCGTTCGAGCGGCCCGCGTTCTGGAAGTTTCCTGCGTTGCCGGTGTTGCTCGATGCGTTGGCCAAGGAATTTGGGCTGGCGGCGCGCATGAGCGGGAGCGGAAGCGCGTGTTTCGCGCTGTTGCCGGCAGGCGCAGCGGTCGAGGCGGTGAAGTCGCGCATCCGCGAGGCTTGGGGCGCGGCGGCGTGGGTGGTGGAGACGCGAATTTCCTGAGTTTTTACAAATCGTTATTGACCATCCTCACAGCGTTGGGGTTATCCTGTGGCGCCGCCTGCTTACCCCGGAAGGCGATGTTTGTCGCTCATGGAAACTAGCGCTAAAGAAGAACTTGTCGTGCAAGGCATCTCTGCCTCGCAGGGCATCGCCTATGGGCAAATTTTTCTCTACGAGAAGAGCGACGTCGAGGTGCCATTTTATCAGGTCGATCCCAACAAGCGCGTGGCGGAGATTGCGCGCTTCGAGCAGGCGTTGCTGACGACGCGCCAACAGATCGCAAAAATCCAGGATGAGGTGGAAAAAAATCTCGGCGTGGACGAGGCGCGCATTTTCGATGCGCATTTGATGGTGCTCGAGGACCAGGCGCTCATCGGCGAGACCATCCGCGAGTTCGAAAAGACCGCCCGCAATATCGAGACGTGCTTCAACCAGGTTGCCTCGCGTTACATCAAGGCCTTTGACGAGATCGACGACGAATACCTGCGAGAGCGCGCGGGCGACCTTCGCGACGTGGCGCAGCGCGTGCTGCAGAATCTGCTCGGCCAGGCCATCAACAATCTCAGCCGCCTCGCCGACAAGCGCATCGTCGTGGCCAACGACATCTCGCCCTCCGACTCGGCCAGCATCGACCGCAGCCAGGCGCTGGGCATCGTGACCGACACGGGCAGCAAGACCAGCCACGCCGTCATTGTCGCCCGCTCGATGCGAATCCCCGCGGTCGTCGGCGTGCGCGACCTCACGAAAAAAGCCCGCAATGGCGACTGGGCCATCGTGGACGGCTACGAGGGCATTGTCGTGCTCAACCCGTCGGAGCAGACGCTTTTCCGCTACGGCAAGATCCAGATCCAGAAAAAATCCTTCGAGCAGCGCCTGCTCGAAGCCAGCCGCCAGCCTGCGGTCACGCTTGACGGCGTTCACGTCACGCTCATGGCCAACATCGAGAAGGTCGATGAGACGGCGCAGGCGAAGGAGTATGCGGCGGAAGGCGTGGGGCTGTTCCGCACGGAATATATCTACCTCAATTCTGCGCGCATCCCGACCGAGCAGGAGCAGTTCCTTGCCTACAAGGCCGTTGCCGAGGCGCTCGCGCCGCACCCGGTCGTCATCCGCACGCTCGACCTCGGCGGCGACAAACCCATGGCAAGCGCGCCCGAACTTTTTCCCAAGGAGGACAATCCCTTCATGGGTTTTCGCGCCATCCGCTTCTGCCTCGAGCACATCAACCTCTTCAAGGACCAGCTTCGCGCCATCCTTCTCGCCAGCGCGTATGGCAATGTCCGGATCATGTACCCGATGATCAGC
>DATMNP010000029.1:0-42903 GCA_035568935.1 Opitutaceae bacterium
CGGAAAACGCCCTTGTCGAACGCATCGATGAAAAAGGGCTTGTCCTCCAGGTAGCAGCCGACGACGAAGTGGCCGGGGAGGGCGACGGGCTCGAGGGTGAGGCCGAGGCGTTGCGCGACGAGCAGGTAGATGAGGCTGAGCGAAGAGGGGATGCCTTTGCGGCGGGAGAGCACCTGGTCGATGAAGCTGTTGAGCGGATCGGCGTAGTGCTCGATGTTGCCGTGGAAGCCGTACTCGGCAAAGAGCACGCGGTTGAGCACCCGGCATTTTTCACGGGTGGTCGCCGGCTCGATGATGAGCTCGCGGCAGCGGGCGGCCATGTCGTCCAGCACCGTGCAGCATGCGCCGATGTCGAGATTGGGCGCAACGGTGCGGCTGAGAAGGATCGCGCCGGTTTCGAGTTCGTAATTGAGCGAGCGGATGAAGCCTTTGAACTCGGCGACGGGGTCGGTGAATTTCAGCTCGTCGATGAACCACTTGGCGTGCCAGGCGAGGACGCGGTTGGAGCCTTGGGCGACTTCCTTGAGAAAGCTGAGCGCGGCCGGGCTGTTCTGCGTGAAGTGGAGAAGCAACGCGCGGCGCACGGGATTGCTGCTATCGTCGAGCAAGCCCAGGAGCGCATCTTTCAAACCAACGCTGAGCCTTTCATTGTCCACGTGGGGAATGGGAGAAAAAAATCGCCGCGCACGCAATCAGGAAAGCGGCCGGATCGGGAAAATTTTCTCCCTAGCGGAATTTTCTTGCGCCGGTCGCGCCGCGGGTTTGCGGAGCAAAAAACTTGCGTTCATCCCCGCGCACCGAAGAGCGCGGTGCCGATGCGCACGAGCGTGCTGCCCTCGGCGATGGCCGCGGCGAGGTCGCCGCTCATGCCCATCGAAAGCACGGGCAGCGGCGCGGAAAACTTTTGCGTGAGCTGGTCGCGCAGCGCGCGCAGCGCGGCGAACGCGCGGCGGGCGGCGGCGGGGTCGTCGCTGAGCGGTGCGATGGCCATGAGGCCGTCCACCCGGAGGTTTTTTTTCGCGAGTGCGGTTTCGAGCAGGCGCGGCGTGGCGGCGGGCGTGGCGCCGAATTTGCCCGGGTCGGCCCCGGCATTGATTTCAAGGAGAACGGGCAGCACCCGGCCGAGCCCGGCGGCGGCCCGATCGAGCAGTTCGAGGAGTTTTTCACAGTCCACGCTCTGCACGCGGTCGAAATGCTCGGCGGCGACCCGGGCCTTGTTGGATTGCAGGTGGCCGATGAGTTCCCAGGCGATGGGGGCGGCAGCTTGGACTTTTTTCCCAACAGCCTCCTGTACGCGGTTTTCGCCGACGGCGCGCAGCCCGTACCGCGCGGCGTAGACGGCGGCGGCGGGCGGGTGATTCTTGGTCACGGCGAGCAGCTCAACCTCACGCGGGTCGCGGCCGGCGGCCCGGCAGGCGCCATCAATTTGCGTACGGATAACATCCGCGCGCGCGGCAAATTCTTCGTAGGAAAGAAGCATTAGGAATGCTTAAATGTTTGCACTAGGATAAGGAATCTTTATTCTGCGCAGCATGCAAATTGAGAATTTTAAGATCTTTGCCGACCTCGTCGAGACGAAGAGTTTTTCAAAAGCAGCCAAGTTGAATGGCATCACGCAGTCGGCGGTGAGCCAGCAGGCGCGGGCGATGGAGCGGCACCTGAAGACCCTGCTCATCGATCGCAGCCAGAAACAATTCCAGCTCACGCGCGAAGGGCAGCGCCTCTACGAAGCGGCGAAGGAAATCCTGCTGCAGTACGACCGGCTCACCAGCGAGCTGCAGGAGATGAAGAAAATCATCAGCGGCACCATCCGCCTTTCGACCATCTACTCGATCGGCCTGCACGAGCTGCCGCCCTACATCAAAAAATTCCTGCACGACTACCCGTCGGTCAACGTGCGGGTGGAATACCGCCGCTCAAACCTTGTCTACGAGGACATCCTGCACAACTCCGTCGATTTTGGCCTCGTGGCGTTTCCCGTGAAGGCGCGGCAGATTGAGATCCTTCCGTTCCACAACGACCGGCTCGTGCTGATCACGCATCCCAACCACCCGCTGGCGAAGGGCAGCGAGGTCGAAATCAAGCATCTTTCCGGGCACAAATTTATCGGCTTTGACCCCGACATCCCGACGCGCAAGGCGGTCGACCAGATTTTCCGCGACCACAAGCTCGAGATCCAGCCGGTGATGGAATTCGACAATATCGAAACGGTGAAGCGGGCGGTCGAAATCGACCATGGCATTGCCATCGTGCCGCAGACGACGGTGCAACAGGAAGCGAAGCAGGGCACGCTCGCGGTGATGCATTTCAAGGGGAAGGAATTCACCCGGCCGCTCGCGATCCTTTATCGCAAAGGCCGTGTGCTTACGCCGGCGATGAAGAAGTTCATCGAAACGCTGGGCTTGGATTTGTCTGCGGTGTGTGAAGCGTGACCTGGCGCAACCTGATAGACGCAGGAACGTTGGGCGCCATGCCGGTCTAACGAACCATGCAATTTGCAGCCTTGACCCCGTTGGCAACCTCGGCTCCTAGCTTGGGGATGATGGACGGATTGATCGCGATCTACACGCTGACCCTGGCGGGGCTGGCGTTTTTCGCGGTGCATCGCGTCAAGCTTCTCTGGCTTTATTTTCGCCGCCGCCCGCCGCTCCAACCGCCGGGATGGCAGGGGCCGCCACCGCGCGTCTGCGTGCAGTGCCCGCTGTTCAACGAACCGCTGGTGGTCGAGGCATTGCTGGAAAAAGTCACGGCACTGCGCTGGCCGGCGGAACGGCTCGAAATCCAAATTCTCGACGATTCGACGGATGAAACCCCCGCGATCATCGAGCGCTGGCTGCAGGCTAATCCGGCGCGGGCGGTCCGTTGCACGCACCTGCGCCGCCACAACCGGGAGGGCTACAAAGCCGGTGCGCTCGCCCGGGGCATGGCGTGCAGCCACGCGGGTTTTTTTGCGGTGTTTGACGCGGATTTCCGTCCCGAGCCGGATTTTTTGGAAACGCTCATGCCGTATTTTGCCAACCCGCGCGTGGGCGTCGTGCAGGCGCGGTGGGAGTTCATCAACCGCGAGCGAAGCCTGCTCACCCGCTTCCAGGGCATCTTTCTCGATGCGCACTTCATCGTCGAGCAGGCGGGGCGTTTTTCCGGCGATTTGTTTTTCAATTTCAACGGCACCGCCGGCATGTGGCGCCGCACCGCGCTGGAGGAAGCCGGCGGCTGGTGCGCCGACACGGTGACGGAGGATCTCGACGCGAGCTACCGGGCCCAGCTTTGCGGCTGGAAGTTCATCTACCTCGAGCACTACACGGTGCCCTCGGAGCTGCCGGAAAACCTGACCGCATTCAAATCGCAACAGCGCCGCTGGACGAAGGGCGGCATGCAGGTTGCGCGCAAGCTCCTGCGCACCGTGCTGGCGAGCGACCATCCGGCGCGGGTGAAGCGCGAGGCTTTCAACCACCTGCTGACCGGCCTGGTGCACCCGCTGCTCGTGATGTTTTCGATTTTATTTGTGCCGTGCCTTTACCTGATCGGTGCGCGTCCGGGCGGCCTGTGGCTTTGGCTCAACCCGCTTTCCATCGTGGCCGCGGGCGGCTCGACGGTGACACTCTACGTCACGGGACAATACTTCCGGGAAGGGCGCTGGCTCCAGGGTTGCCTGTGGCTGTTGTGCGCGCCCTTTGTCCTCGCCTTCGGGCTGGCCATGAGCGTGACCTGCGGCGTGGCGACGCTCGAAGGCCTGTTGACCAAGGGTGGCGAGTTTGTGCGCACGCCCAAAGGCGGCCGCGCCGCATCCGTGGGCGGGCTGGTCGGGCAGCTGCGCAGCCGCACGCTCTTCACGGTGATAACCTTGGTCGAGGTCACGCTCGGGCTGGGCATGTTTTGCGGGGCGGTGTATTTCAGCGCCAATGCCAAGACCTATATTGCGGCGATCCTGCTCGTGAAGGCCACGGGGTTCCTGGGGCTTGCCGCTCTGTCCGCGCCCGACCTGTTGCCGCGCTTCGGCCCGGTCCGCGCCTGAACGAGGGAAGGCGCTCCCGGACAGCCTGCCAAACGGGAATAATCGGTTGCGCTCGCGCTCACACGGGTAAACTTGCTCCATCCATGAAAACACTTCGCCTCCTGGCGGCCACCGTTGTCGCCATCTTTTTATTCAGCCCGGTTCGCGCTGAGCCGGTCACCCCCACGCCGGCGCCGGGCTGGCAACTCAAGGATGTCGACGGCCAGCCGGTGAATTTCTCCCGGTTCAAGGGCAAGGTGGTGGTGCTCGATTTCTGGGCCACGTGGTGCGGGCCGTGCCGGTCAGAGATCCCGGGCTATGGGAAGCTGCAGGAAAAATACAAGGACAAGGGACTCGTCATCATTGGCGTGTCGCTTGACCAAGAAGGCCCGGCGGTGGTGAAAAAGTTCATCGGCGATTTCCACATGACCTATCAGGTCGTGATGGGTGATGAGGCCGTGGTTGGAGCCTTTGGCGGCGTCGATGGGATTCCCACCACCTTCATTATCGATCGGACGGGAAAAATCCGCGACAAGAAGGTCGGAGCGATGGAAACCGCGGAGTACGAGAAGGTCTTGCTGCCGTACTTGAACTGAAAATAAGAAGGGGGCCGGCGAAACCCCTAACGCCGGCCCCCCATGTATTTCTTATATCCGGTTTGCAGCCGGATTCCATGTTACCCCAAGACCCTGCCGTGGCAGGGAATTGCTACCACTGGTTCAGCATTGGCCGTGCCAGCCGCGATAAATCTTTGCGCTCTGCCGGCCGGCGGTTGAAAACCATGCCGGCTAGTTTTCCGTGTGGAAACGGGTGATTTCCGCGAGTGGGTCGGCGATTTCCCGGTCGCTGCGGCAGCGGGGCATTTTACTCTGCCCCCCCCATTTGCCGGCGGAGCGCATCCACTGTTCGAAAACCCCCGGCATGACGAGGCGCACGACGGGCGGCTCGAGGCCGCCGCCCTTGCGCTTGGCCTCGTAGTCGTCGTTGAGGCGCTGCAGCTCTGCGTCGAGTTCGGGAGCCATGACCGGGCCGGTGGGCGTCTCGATGGTGGGCACTTTGAGTTCGACCCACCACTCATGCTGGCCGCGTTTTCGGCCGGCGGCGGCGTTCGCAAAAATCGGTGCGACGTGGAAATTGATGATGGTCCATCCGTGGCGTTGGCAAACGGCGAGGAGGGCATCGGTGAGTTCCTTTTCGATGACGTGCTCGCCGAAGGCACTGAGCTGGAGCTTGGTGCGGCCGACGTAGATGAGCCGCGGCGGCTCGGTGGAGACAAAACGCACGACATCGCCCACCACGTAGCGGCACAAACCCGCGGGCGTGGTGAGCAGCAGCACGTAGTCCACGCCGGGCTTGACGCCTTCCAACGGCACGGCGTGCAGCCCGAGAATCGTCAGGCGGGTTTCATCGAACTTGCTCAAGGGCAGGAATTCAAAGAATAGCCCGGCGTCCGCGAGCAGCCGCAAACCCGCGGCGCTGTCGGCATCCTGCGCGGCAAAGAAGCCTTCCGAGGCCGGATAGACTTCGTGGAAATTCACCGTTGGCCCGAGGGCGGTGCGCAGCTCATTTTCAAACGGCCCGAGCGGCACGCCGCCGTGCACGAGGCATTCGAGGTGGGGCCAGAGGGCCTGCAAATTTTCCGCGCCGCTGATCTGCGTGCGCAAAGTCTCGGCGAGGACGAGAATCCAGCTCGGGATGCCGGCGAGCAGCGTAATGTCGAGCTGCCAGGTGCGATCCACGATGGCCTGGATTTTTTCCGGCCAGTTGCTCATGCTGGCGATCTCAGTGCCGGGTTCGTAAAGATGTTTTTCCACCCAGGGTGGCAGGTGGAGCGCGGTGATGCCGCTGAGGTCGCCGGCGTAGGCGGCGAACGGCTGCACTTCCTCGATGGGCGTGAGCGCGGTTGACCCGCCGAGAAAAAGGTGCCGCCCGTGAAAGACCTTTGTCCGGCTGGTGCGCGCGGCGTAATAAAGCAGCGAGTCGAGCCCGGCTTTGCGGAAATGCGCGATCATGGGCCCGGTGATGGGCAGGTATTTCGTGCGGCCGGCGGTCGTGCCTGACGAGATCGCATAAAAAGTGCACTGGCCCGGCCAGAGCACGTTGGCCTCGCCCCGCTTCATGCGCTCGATTGACGGCGCGAGGTCCTCGTAGGAATGCAATGGCACCTGGTCGTGAAATGTCTTGTAATCGATGCCGGCTTCGAGCCGGTGCTGGCGCCAGAACTGCGTTTGGGCGAACGCATCCGCGAGCTGGCGGAAAGTTTTTTCCTGGGCCGGCACCGCGCCGCTTTTTTTGCACCGCAGGCGCGACTTCGTGCGTGCGGTCAAAATGCCCGCGCCGACGTTGACGAGAAATTTTGGTGGAACCGGCATGGGTGCTAAGAACTCATTTCAAAACCTAAAACGAGCAGCGTGGCAAAGTTTTGGCGGGGAGCAAGGCGTAGCCGAGGGCCCAGGCTGCCGGGCCGCGGCGCCTCACCGCCACGGGCACCACCGCCTTGCTTTGCGCTTTTGCAGCCATGGCGCGCTGCTTTTTTTCAAAAGCACCCCGCGGCAGCTTTGCCCGGCGCTGTGCCACAAGCGAAATCAGACGTGCCGCCAGGCCTTCCGGGATTTCAGCTGCCGGTAAAAGGACGATATGGCCGGAAGAAAGTTAAAACAGTGAAAAATCAGCGAAGCATGCTGCACCGGGCTGCCGCCCTGGTTGGTGATGAGGCGGCAGGTGCTGCGGGGAAAATAGGCGTGGTGCGCCTTCTCGAGCGCGAAACGGGTGGGCGAGCGATCGACGAGAACCGAACTCTCCTTCTCGGCGTAGAGAATGAGCGTGGGCGCATCGCTCAGCGGCAGGATTGCCTGCGAGAAATACCCGCCGGGCGCCTCCATCTGCTTCAGCGCATGGATGCGTTCGGAGGCCCCGGTGAGGTTTACGCTGCGAATGGTGCCCATCACCGCCTCGCGCAGGTGATGCAGCTCGCTGCGGCTCATGATCGCCCGCAGAGCCTCCTTGTTCTGCGCGCCCGCCTCGAACATCTTTAACATGATTGTCCGGGATTTTTCCACGGCTTTAGGGGTGGCGGGGCCGTCGAGATAGGGCTGGACCGCGCGTCCGAGCAGCGTGGCGGGCTTGGCCTCGCCGGGAGCGAGCAGATCGTCGATGCAGGCGACCGGGCTGATGATGATCGAGCCATTGAGGTCGACTTTCCGGCCGGTGAGGCGCGCGCGTTTCAGCCATTCCATGAGCAGCCCGCCGCCGAAGCTCACGGCGAAAATCACCGGCTTCTGTCCGTGCAGTTCGGCGAGTTCCTCGACCAAATCGTCGAGCTGGGCAAACAGCATCTCGTTGGAGAAGCCGTGCGGCGGATAGTTGAAATAATACAGGCTGCCCGATTTCAGCAAAAATCCCCTTAGCAAAAACACCTGCTCGGTCGCATCGGGCACGAAACCGCCCAGCACGATGGTGGGCCTGTGCCCGCGGCTGCGTTCCCACCGGATGGTTGCCCGCTGGTGCTCGCCGGCCTGCCCGCTTCGCAGCAAGGCATCCTGTGCGCGGCGCATCGTCGGCGCAAACAACCGGAGTTGCGGCGGCCGCAGCTTGTTGCCGGTCGTGCGGAAAAGGGTGCGCAGCGGCTGGGTCGGCGCTAGCCGTCCGAGCTGTGTGAACAGCGACAATGCAGGAATGAGATCGCTCAGCGTAGCCATGAAGGGTTGGGAAAAGTGGCTAATTTACGGTGATTTTGGCAAAGGCAAACCTCTTATGTCACAGGAAAGTGACTTTATTGAGACCCATAAGTCACATTTGAGCTGGGTGGTTGTCGCGGCACAACGAAAAATCCCGCCGGGCTAGGGTGTGTCTTCAAATTGGCATGGCCCGCCGTGAAGAATCAAAATGGATCGGCGCGGCGTTGTCGTCGAGGGCCAAGGCCCTCTGGGCATTGGCGCCTCGACTGGGTGCGCGGCCTCACGGCCACAGCGCCACCGCCTTGCTCAGCACTTTTGCAGCCGATAGCGACACGCGTTTTATTTCAAAGATACGCCCCTAGACCCCGAAAGGCCGCGCGGGTTCTGCCATCTATGGCAATGTTTCCAGCGCGGCTTGGGCGCGCACTTTTTCCTCGATGTCGTACTTTTGTTGCAAGGGCAGCCTGATGGCCGACTCGAACTCGGTGCGGGCGAGGTCGGGCTGTTTGTCCGCGAGATAGGCGAAGCCGAGCTCGGCATGATGGGCCGGCATTTGCGGGGCGAGCACGACCGCGCGGCGCAACAGGCGCACAGCCTCGGCCGTCGAGGCGTCTGGCAGGCTCCCGTAGGCCAGTTTCACAAAAAACCGCTCGGTCGCGCCGATGCTGGCGATTTCGTAATTCCAGCGGCCGAGCACATGACAGGCCCAGTCGTAATTTGGGTTGAGCGCCAGGGCGCGCTCGGCGTAGTCCTTGACCAGGCGCGAGTAGGCAATCTCGGTGCGCGTGCTGCTGTAGAAGCCGAGTTTCCCGTAGCTGACGGCAAGGGAGGTGAGATTGATGGCGCTTTTGGGCTCCAGCGCGACTGCGCGCTGCGCATAGGCGACGGCCTTTTCCGCCCGCCGCTTTTTTTCGTCGGGATCGGCTGTGTCGATGATGGAGTCCGAGTATTGTTTGGAAATTTTTTCGAGGATGAAAGGGTCGTTGGGGCGCGCTGCGTCGGCTTTGAGGAAAAGGCCAAGCGCGGTTTTCGCGTCGAAATGGGCCTCGGCGGCGAGCCCCTGTTGCCCGAGCACATCGGCGGTGCCGGCGGCGAGGGCCAGCGGCCAGGCGAGCAGCAGGAGGGCGAGCTGGCGGCACAACTTCATCGGGTAAAACAAAGATGCCTGGCGCGGCCGGCTATGAGCGGGCAGCCTCTTTGGCTTTTTGCTCGTGGTGAATCCGCTCGATGGCGCGCATGACCGGCACCAGCGAATAGTAACAAAGCACGATGAAAAACGGCGCGAGCAACACCCAGGCAATGGAGGCATGCAAGGCGATCGTGCCGAACTTGTCGAAAAATTTGGCCCAACCCTCCTCCCGCCACAGGATGTACATTTCGTGGACCTTGAACTTTTGGTGCGGAACGCCAAAAATAAAGTCGCCCAGCCGCACCAGCCAGAAAATCATGGCCACGTGCAAAGGCCAGAGCGCCTGGTTGAGCAGCTGGATGATGGGCTGGTTGAGGCGCAGGACGAGTGCGACGAGAAAACAAAGCAGCGTTGTCACGCCAAAGATGGGAAAAAGCGCGCAAGCACCGCCGACGGCGATGGTCAGGGCGATTTTTTCCGGCGTGATGCCTTGCGTGAGCTGCGCCACGACGGGATCGGCGATGCGGCGCTGCCAGAGCGTGCGCTTCGGCACGGAAGCAGGCGGGAGGATTGCGACCTTGGAGGAGGATGAGGGCATGAGGGACACAGCGACGACCAATCAACCAGCCTACGGGCCGGCGGGCCCGGCTTCAAGCTTTGCTGCGGTGTGATCATAAGAGGGAACCGCAAGCAGGATTCGCAAGGCGTGTGCATCTACCCCGCCCGATTTCTTCGCCGCAATCCTGCGGAAAGCCGGTGCAACCGCGATTCCGGCACGAGCGTCACGATATAAAGGGACGCCAGCACATTCAGCGCACCGACTACGCCGAGCACCTGGAGGCCGCTGAACTTAAATTTAATCAACAGGCCGGCCCCGACCGATGCCGCCACCATGAAGAGCGCGTTCATGACGTTGTTCGCCGCGATATTGCGGGCACGATGGGATGGCTCCGACCACGCCGTCATGATGGCATAGAGCGGCACGCTGAAAAGCCCGCCGCATACCGCCAGTCCGGCCAGATCGGCGCAAATTCGCAATCCAAGCGATGAGGTCAGCGCAATCACGCCCGGGCCGATGTGGCTGCTCGCCCACCAAAAATCAAAGGTGAAAAGCGACAGCCCCAGCCCTGCCGCCGGCACGTAGCGCGCAGTGATGGCCCCGCGCAGCAGGACGTTGCACAGCATCGAGCCGAGGCCGATGCCCACGGCGAACAGTGTCAGAATCACGGTCGCGCGATGGGGATCGTCCGAATGCAGAACGTCTTTCACGTACGGCGGCAGGAGGTTGAGCCAGATCACGCCGATGGCCCAGAACCACGAGATGCCCAGGATCGCCCGAAAGACCCCGCGCTGGGTGCGCGCGTACGCGATGAGCCGCCAGGTTTCGCGGAAAATGTTCGCGTCGATTTTGAATGTCGCGGTCGAGGGCGGCGCCGGCAGCACGAAAAGACTCGCCACCCAGCCCGCGCCGGCGAGGCCGATCAGCACCCACGGGATGGTGGCGCTCACGCCCGTCACGCCGTGCACCCTGGCCACGAGAATGCCGCCAAGGATGGTGCCGAGCAGGATCGCCACGAAGGTGGCCATCTCGATCACGCCCGTGCCGCTCATCAGTTCCTCCTTCCGCAAATGGTCCGGCAGGATGCCGTATTTGAGCGGCCCGAAAAATGTCGCCTGCATGCCGGCCGTGAAAATCACCACGAACAACACCCACGGCTGCTCCCACGCGAAACCCGCTCCGGCCGCCGCCATGATGATCACCTCCCATAATTTCGTCAGCCGGATCAGCCGCGCCTTGTCCAGTTTGTCCGCCAGCTGGCCGGCAAAGGCCGAGAAGACCAGGTAGGGAAAAATGAACAGCCCGGTGATCACCGTCGTGGCGAGGCCGGCGTTCCAGCCCATTTTATCCGCCAGCTTGAACGTCGCCAGCAGGATGAACGCGTTCTTGAAGACATTGTCGTTGAACGCGCCGAGGAACTGCACGGTGAACAGCGGGAGGAACCGGCGCGACCGCAACAGTTTCAACGATGTCATAGCGCGTGCCACGCTGGCTGAAACTTATCCTGCCGCAAGCCCTCTCCCGCGGAGTTTGGGCTTGCCGCAGGTCCTGCCGCGGCGCTTTTTGCAGCATGGATTTTGCCTCGAGCCCGGATAAAAAGGCTGACCAGCCGAACCCAAACTTGCCGACCATGAACAATGCCTCGTCTGAACCCGCCGGCCTTAAGCGATTCAGTCTTTCAGCCTTTTTCCCATAAAAATGACCCGCGCTGCGCCGCTTGCGGCCTTGCCGTTGACCATTGAATTTGGCGCCAGCTCCGTCGGAGTGGCGCCCGAACCCGCCGGCCCCGGCTTGCGCCTGCCGATTCCATTGCTCGCGGGCGAGGCCTGCGAAAAAATCTTCGATCATATGCGCCCAGCCGGTGAAAAGGACGGATTTATGCTTTTCCACCGCGGCGGGCTGATCGTCGGCTGTGCGCTTGAGCCCGCCCGGCCCGACCTGGCCGCCCAGACGGAGCGGCTTTACCAGCGCCTGATCGCCGTCTCGCGCGGCCGGCACTTGTATCGGATCTGGAACTACGTCCCGCGCATCAACGCGCACCTGGCCGGCCTCGAGAATTACCACGCTTTCTGCCGTGGCCGCTCGCTCGCCTTTGAGGAAGCGCTCGGTCCGGCGTTCAAACAGGCGTTGCCGGCCGCCTCGGCCGTGGGCGGGGATGACCATCACCTCGCCGTGATTTTTGCCGCCGGCTCCACCGCGCCACGCCACGTCGAGAATCCCGAGCAAATGCCCGCCTACGAGTATCCGCAGGAGCACGGCCCGTGCCCGCCCAGCTTCGCGCGTGCGACCGTCGTCGAGGAAGATGGCCGCCGCTATGCCTTCGTCTCGGGCACGTCGGCCGTCAAGGGCCATGCCACGGTCGCGCCGGGCGCATTGGAAGAGCAGCTTGCCTGCACGCTCGACAACCTGCGCCTCATTTCGCTGGCGATCGGCCTCGGCGATGCGTTCGGTGCGGAAAAAGGGTTCACGCGCCATTTCAAAATTTACCTCCGGCGGGCTGAAGACCTGGCCGCGGTGCGGGCCGCATTGGAAGCTGCGCTGCTGCACCCGGGCGACCGCGTGACCTACCTGCGGGCGGACATCTGCCGTGCTGCGCTCAACCTCGAAATCGAGGCGGCGCTTGTCGGATAAGAGGATTTTGACAACCGCGAATGAACGCGAATAGACGCGAATTCGAATCGAAGGCTTTAAGGCAGGTGTGTTTTTAACCACTGATGTACACTGATATAGTCACTGATAAGGACTTTTGGGAAACGCCGTTGAATATTTCCCATCAAAAGCAGATGAAATCCTGGCACGCACAAGCATGAATTGATATCAGTGGTAATAAGTGTTCATCAGTGGTTAAAGGCCGCCTTTGGTTGTGCGTGTTCATTCGCGTTTCTTCGCGGTTGAATTTCGGTTTTTGAATGGAGGAGTCTTTGCAGTGCGCGTGTGTCCGTTTTGCCCCGCGACGTGAGCGGAAAGGCCGGTAGCACGATGATGCGGCGCGGAATTTTCCACGCGGCCAGCCGCTCACGCAGCGCGTTCCGCACGGCGTTGACGGGCAAATCCGTGGCCAGCGCGGCAGCCAGCTCATCGGGACGGGCCGGATGCGGTGCCGCCAGGGCGTCGCGCACGCCCGTCACGCGTCGCAGCGCCGCTTCGAGCTCGGTGAGATCGAGCCGGCGTCCGGCGATTTTCACCATGCGTCCGGCGCGGCCCAGCAGCACGAGCTCACCGTGCGCATTGAGCTCCGCGTGGTCGGCCGGGGAAAATTTTCCGCCGCCGACCACGGCTGTGCTCACCACTGTGAAACGGCGTCCGCGGCCAAAGCGCAGCCGCACCGCGGCCAGCGGCGTGCCCACGCTGCGACCTTCGCGCGTAGCCTCGCCGCCGCGATCGAAGGTGATGCCGCCGGTTTCGCTCGTGCCGTAGAAAGCCTGCGGGCTGCGGCCGGTCTGGGCAAAAAACGCCTGGGCCGTTTCCGCCGGCAGCGGCGCCCCGGCGGAAATGACCAGGCGCAGGCTGCGCCACGCATCGATGGAGATGTCGCTGGCGGCCAGCGCGCGCAGCAGCGCCGGCACGGCGGGAAATACCGTGGGCCGCCAGCGTGTGCAATCAGCCGCGAGCGCGTGCGGCATCGGCGCGGACGCACAGACAAGGGGCGTCCCCTGCGCCAGCAGCGGCACGACCAGGTTGCCGAGGCCGTAGCTGTGGCCGAGGGGAATGACGGCGAGGTTCAGGTCGCGGGGGCCGATGCCCATGGTGCGGCAGACCTGGCGGCCATCGGAGAGTATCTGCGCGTGGGTAAAGGGCAGAGCGCGCGGAGCGCCGGTGCTGCCGCTGGTGATTTTGAGCAGGCAGAGGTCGTGGCGGCGCGGCCGGCGCGGCGCGGAAATTTTTTCGAGCCGGCCGGCGGACCACAGCCAGGTTGCGCCAACGGCGCGGGCGAGCTCGCGTTGCGCGGCTGGCGGCTCGGTGGCGTCAATGGCCGCGGGCACGGCGCCGGCTTGCAGCAGGCCGAGAAACACCTCGAACCAGGCCACGCTGTTGGGCAGCGCAAAGACGACGCGTTGGCCGGCGAGCGGTTCGATCCGGGCAGCGCGCCAGGCTTCAGCCCGGGCGGCAAGTTCCGCGTGCGAAAAAACTTTTTCGCCGGCCGCCTCGATCACGGCGGTGGCTTGGGGCGCGGCGCGCACAAGTTTTTTCCATGAGCTAAGCAGGGTCGTCGGCATGGCGGGGCCGCGTCAGCGGTTCGAGTTCGATGACAATGAGCGCGGTGAGGACGATGAGCGCGACGGTCGTGCCGAGCGCGGACACCACCGGGATGTGGCTGAAGGCGAGCACGCCGAACGAGGCCAGGGCGCTGGCCGCGGAGAGGCGGATGGATGGCGGCGGTGTGTCACGGGGCGCGTCGGCGGAAAAAATCGCATAGTTGTGCGCGATGCAGACGCCGAGGAACGCGCCGAGAAGATGGAAAAGGTTGAGCGTCTGCCCGCACAAGCCGAGCGCACCGAGCACAAAAAAACACGAGCCGGCCGGGATCAGTGCGATGCGCAGGCCGCGCCGCCAGCCGTAGGTCGCGAACACCCCGGCGATGACCAGTGCGAGGCCGGCCAGGCTCAGGTGCAGAGCCGAGCTGCGGTAGCGCGTGAAAAGGTGGTTGAACGACTGGAGCTGGTTGAGGCTCGTGGTGGCGAGGGCGGCGGGCGGTTCGGTGTCGGTGTCGGCGTGGCGGGCGATGGTGAGAAACCAAGGGGTGCGCCCGTCGGCATGCATGAGCAGGCTGAGCGGGCCGGTCAGCGGCGCGCTCAGCGCGGCGGCGAGCGCGTCATAACTGGGCAGCGGCTGCGTGCGAAAGGTTTCCCACGTGGAAAAAAACGGGGCGAATGGCCCGGGATCGTAGCCGGCCCGGTGGAGCGCGGCGCGCAGGTCGGTGGAAAAATTTTTCAGTTCGACGATGCGCGCGGGCAGCGCGCTCCAGTCGCCGGCCAGCGGCAGGGCGAGGCCGAGGCTGGCGGCGGGTGCGCCGGGAAAATTCTTCTCGTGCCAGGCAAAAAAGTTTTCCAGCGCGGCGCGCGCATCGGCGGTCGTGGAGCCCTGGGTGAGATAGACGGTGCTGTCGTCTGATTCGCCGAAGAGGGCGCGCACCTCGCTGTCGTTTTGCGCGAGGGCGGGCGCGGAGATCTCGAGTTCGCGGATGTCGTCGCGCCAGTGCAGAAGCCACGGGCCGGCGACGGCGATGGCAAACGCGGCGAGCAGGAGCAGCTTGGGCCACTTCGCGCCGCGCGGACGCAACGCCCGCAGCACGTGTGCCTCGAGGTGCGTGCCGTCGTATTGCGCGAAATAGAGCAGCGCGGCGGCGAGCGCGCTCACCAGCCCGGCGCCCACGAAGACGCCGAGCTGGCGGATGAGCGGCAGGTCGGAGGCGAGCAGCATGGCGAAACCGGCCACGGTGGTGAAACAGCTCGAGAGCAGCGGACGGAGCAGGCGGCGGAGTTTGTCCGCGTACGGTTCGCCAGGGCGCGTGGGCGGCTGCATGTAGAGGTAGAACCCGTAGTCGATGGCGATGCCGGTGAGGAGTGAGCCGACGACGAAAACGAGGATGTGCAGGCGCGCGAAGGCGAGCGTGGCCGCGCACCACGCGCCGAGCATGGCGAGGAGCACGACGGGCAGGAGATTCAACAGGCGCCAGGCGCGGCGGACGAGCAGTGCGGACACGGTCAGCACGGCGGCGAGGGAAAGGAGGTTGAGGATGGAAATTTCCTTCTCGATTTTTTTCTTACTATCGGCGGCGAAGCGGTTGATGCCCGTCCAGACGAACGTGGCGGCGGGCTCGTGCACGTGTACGGCGGCGAGGGCGGCATCGAGCGCGGAAAAGACGGGCGCCTGGCCGGCGTCGCTGAACGGCGAGGCGCGGATTTCGACCCAGATGAGCGCGGTGCCGGGCGCGGATGGGCCGGACGCGGCGAGGAATTGGATTTTCGAAATGAATCCCGGCACGAGCAGGAGCGGGTCGGCCGGCAGCAGATCTTGATACGCCGCGCTCTCCGGCCGGGCGAGAAACGGGTCGAGCGACGACGCGACGCGTTCAGCGAGCCAGGGGGAAAATTCTCCCGGCGGCCGGCCGGTGGCGGTGAACGTGCGATGCTGGGTGGCCAGCCAGGAGGGCAGCAGCAGTTGGAGGCGTTGCTCGAAGAGCGCCCGGCCGAGGGCGTTGCGCATCGCGGGGTCGGAAAGCGCGACGGCATCGGCGATGGCGGGGGATTCTTTCAGCGCGGCGGCAAAGGTGCGGGCGGCCGTGGCCGGGTTGCCGGTGCCGCGGATGGCGCAGAGCACGACGCGGGCCGTGCGTTCGCCCGCAAGCGAGCGCACGAGGGCGAGTTCGGGCGCGCGTTCGGCGGACGGGATGAGCTCGAGCACATCGGTGGAGATTTTTTTTGCGTAATCGAGGTGCGCGAGCCAGATGAGGCCGAGCGCGGCGGCGCCCAGCAGCGCGGCGCGGGCGAAAATCTTTTGGCGCAAAGGGGTCATTTAGAGCGTTTTCGATTCACATCGGCCCGTGGGCATGCTCCTTGTCATTCCGAGACCCTGAGCAAGCCGCGCTGCGGCTTGCATAGACGCGGCCAATGAACCGTTTCGCGTGGTCGCGCTGGTGGAGCGACTTGTCCTCAAGGCGCTTTCCGATGGCACTATCAAACAGCGCGTTAGGGACAACGCGCTCCACCTCGGAAGGCATAATTTGAACCATAACTGGCATGAGTTCATTGGCAGCGGCGCGAGAAATCTCACCCGACAATCCCGTGAGATTCTTCGCTGCTGATCAGAATGACAAGAAAGACGACTCATGTGGTCATTAAAATCGAAAAGGCTCCAGCCTGCTAGGTTGCGACCCGATTTTTGGCGGCGAGCCGGGCACGGCGGATGGCGGGCCAGCGCACCAGCAGTTGCGCGAGCAATCGGGTGTGAAGCCAGACCATTTTGGCATTGTCGCGGACGTAGCGGAAGTGGGAGACACCGCCCTGGTCGGGGGTGAGATAACGGCACGGGGCGGGGAGATTGACGACGGGGATCCCGGCCCAGATGAGTCGCACGGCGATCTCGGGATCGAAATCGTAACCGCGGGCGGCCGGGGTGGCGAGCAGCGCGCGGGCGAGCGGCGCGGCGGGATAAACGCGAAAGCCGAAGAGCGGATCGGCAATAACAGGGCCGAGTGTTTCCAATCGGACCAAGGCGACGCTGAGTTTGCGGCCGTGGAGGCGCGTCGCGGGCGCATCGGGGCCGAACACGGGTGCGCCAGCGATGAGCGCGCCGGGATTTTTTTGGGACGCCTGCATAAACATCTCAATATGGCTGGATGGATGCTGGCCGTCGGCGTCCATGGTCAGCACATGGGTGAAACCGGCGGCGAGTGCGGCGACGAGGCCGGTGAAAATGGCGTTGCCTTTGCCGCCATTTTTTTCGCGCGTAAGAATTTGGAGGTTCGGATTGTGCCGGGCCAGTTCACGCACCGGCGTATCGCTGCCATCCGTGCTGCCATCGATGACAACCCACACGGGCTGCCATCGACCGAGAGCTTCCTGCACCGTCAAAAGCAGGCGCGAACCGGGGTTAAAGCTCGGAATTATGATGAGGTGTGTGCCCCGGGGGGTCATGGCAAATAAGCCTTGGTGCTGAAGGCTTTGCTTATAGAAGGCAAATCAGACGTATCTGAGCAAAGAGTCGATTTATGTATATGTTGTTGGGGTAATGATAGATATGTTTAAGAAAAAGCCCTCATTTTACACATATTTAAAAATTTAACAAATAATGCGTCACTAACAGGTAGATATGTTTAATAAGTGTGCATATTTATGTAGATCAGAGCTAAACGAATGTAAAATCTGTCTCAATTGCCAATTTGAACTTTATGGTTTGTGCGTTCTGTGGTGTTATAGCCGCCTAATATCGTTAAAGACAAAATTCGTAAGTGCAACGTTAAGAACCATCTACTTCAATGAATAATCCACACGAGCGCTACCTGACCGAATTGAAAACGTTTTTTTCCGACACGCATGTGTGCCGTGATTGTTTTCGACTGCTGGTACACTTTTCGATCCGCCTCGCGGCGGTGGGCTATGCGGCCCAAGTCCTGAATATGGTGGAGCAGTCACCGGAAGCGGGATTGTTTACGCCGTTGGCTGGTGGCTTGCGACTGCATCTGGGCCAGCCGGATGGCACGGTGGGTCATGCTAATGAATTGGCAAACGAAGTCGTCATTCAAATTCGCGAGGCCACCACCGAGTTTGCCTACGACCAAATGACAATTCCGGCGGCGTGACGGGCGAATCAAAGGGTGGCGTTAGATTGCGCCTGCATGCAGGCGGTCTCGTTGCGGCCGGCTTTTTTACGGCCTTGGTGTGGCGGTCAGGCGTTCGACGTTGGAAGTTAGGTGTTGGGTGTTGGAGGTTCAAGGAGCGCGGCCAGGAACCGCCGCTCGACATCGGCGGCCAGTTCTGCGGCGTGCTGGCCGGGTGACGGCTGCAAGCGGTCGCCGAGCGTGATTTCGACGCGGACGGGAAATTGCGGCACGTGCCACCACGGCCGGCCCCTCGGGCAAAGGTCGCGTGGCGTCCGAATGATGATCAATTGCACTGGCGCGCGCGCGCGCGCGGCGATGAGGGCGAAACCGGGCTTGAGTGGATTCAGGGTGACGCCAGCGGCGGTGCGGGTGCCTTCGGGAAAAATCAGGAGCGAGCGCCCGGCGATCACCGCATCCGTGGCGTCGTGGATAAGGTCGATGCCGGTGTTGCCCGCGACGTAGCCGGCCATCCGCGCGGCGGGGCCAAGGGCGGGATTGCGCAGGAGGGCGGGCTTGAAGATACAAACCGTGTCGGGCAGGCGCGCGAGGAGAAAGGTGGCGTCAACGAGGCTGGGGTGGTTGGCCACGTAAACAACGCCGGTGGGCAGAGGGGAGTCGAAGCCGCGCCAATCAAAGCGAAAGCCCCGGCAGGCGTGCAGCCATTTCAGCCAGGAAGAAAAAAGCCCGCGGATGATGCGACGAACGCCGGGGCTGAAGCGGGCGCGGTGTGGGAACAGGAGGAGCAGCGCGCAGATGAAGTTGAGCGCAAGGCCGACGACCCCAAAGATCAGCCATGAGAAAAAGTAGGCAAAGATGAAGTAGGCGCGCGCAAAGAGCCTCATGGGGGAGGAAGGGGAGCTAGAGCGGTTTCAAAAATATTGTGGCCGTTTTCGGAGCCCCATGTCATTCTGGGCGGAGCGAAGAATCCAGTGAGATTACGCTGCGAATGCCGGCGCTGTCCAAGTGGATTCTTCACTTCGTTCAGAATGACAAACCAAGAGCCATTGCAGCTACAGTTTTTCAACCGCCTGCCAGCGTGCCGGAGTCCCGGGCTGGCGCAACGGGATTCAGCGGCGTGAAGTTGAACCAGAGAAACGGATCGGCCCGCAGGAGCGTTTCCACCTGCGAAAGGAAGTCCTGGAAATGGGTGTGCGCGCGGGCGAGCTCGGCGGACTTGGCCGCGCCTGGCTCGGGGGTGAAAAGCGGCGCGGCGTGGAGGACGGACTTGCCGGGGCCGTTGGCTACACCGACGGAGAGCGCCACGGGCAGGCCGAAGATGAGCGCGAGGTGGTAAATCGTGATCGGGAAGATTCGCGGCGCGCCGAGGAAATCGAAGGCCTCGGTCTTGGCGCTGAACTCGAGGCGGTCGCATTTCATGGCGATCGAACCACCGGCGGCGACCGCGTCCTTGAGCGCGAAGAGCAGGTTGTCGGCCTCATTCACCCAGATGAATGTGACCCAATCGCCGAACAGGGCGCCGAGGCTTTCCGTGTCGTGGGAGTTGCCCACGCGCTGGCGGATCATGAAGACGCGGTGGTGTTCGTGGCCGCCGAGGAGAAAGCCCACGAGATCGGAGTGGCCGAGATGGAACGTGCCGAGCAGCGCCGGGCGGTTCGCCGCCAGCCATGCGCGGATGTTATCAGGCGTGTCGGGCGCAAGGATGCAGCGGTGCGGCCGCCCGGCGGCGACGCGGAGCTTGAGCATGAGAAATTCCTCGAAGGCAAAAAAATGCCGCCACACTTCGCGCCAGGCCGGCGGGCGCCCGAGGACGATCGAGAGATAGGCGCGCGAATGGCGTCGCTGCCCGGGCATGACGGCGACGGCGACCCACGTGCCGATCGCGCGCACGGGGCGGAAAATTTTCTCGGGGAGCACGCGGTCGCAAGTGCACAGGAAGCGGTAACCCCAGCGCGGGCCGGGATTGCTTGGAGCGATGGGCGTTGGGCGGCTCATGGCTGGCATCGTTGGTCAACCGCCTGCCACGTGAGCGTGAGGCGCAGGCCGGGCGCGACCGCGACATCGATGGCTTGTCGGGCGTGCAGGGCGTCGAAGAAAGCGGGCAGGAGGAATCTTTCCGGGGCGGTAGCGGCCGAAGGCGTCAGCGAGATCATTCCCAGCGCACCGGCGGGTTCGGGTGTGAGCAGGAGCGCAAAGACAAATGTGCGGTCGCTGGCCGCCCGTTGTTCGCGCAGCCAGGTGCCGCGCTCCTCGCCGCCGCAAAGGATGGTGCGCGGGGTGGGCGCGAGCAGCGCGGTTTGCACGGCATGGGCGACCAGTTGCACCCGGCCGGTGTGCGGAAAAAAATGTCGCACGGGCTGCTGGCGGCCGATGAAGGCCTGCTGCACGGCGCCGGGATGAATGGAGGTTTGGAACAGCGTGGGGCTGGGCGAGGGGAAACTGTCGAGGTAGGATTCGAGCGCGCGGCTTTCGGCGTAGCATGAGGCATAGACGAGCGTGTCGTCCTCGCCGGGTGCGAGGCCCGCGAGCGCGGCGGCAATGAGCAGGCCGGGCTGGGTCATGCGCCGCGTGGCGCCGCGGGGAAAGCCCTCCTTCAGGCGCTCGCGCGTGGCCGCGGGCTCCTCGAGTCCCGGGTCCTCGGTGTGGATGGCGTGGAGGTAGCGGCTAAGCATGGCTGAGCAGTAATGCGGCGTGTGCGCCGCCGAAGGCATTGCTGGCGCAGAGCACGGTATCGAAGCTGCGGTTGTCGAAACTTTCCCGTGCGACGGCAGCGGTGAACGCGGGCGCGGCGCTGCCGATGGTGCCGGGCGTGCGGCCGGCGCGCAGCGCAGAAGCGGCGAGAGCCAGCTCGACCAGGCCGCAACTGCCGAGCGTGTGGCCGAGGCTGCCTTTCCACGAGACCAGGGGTGAGCCGGGAAACGCGCGCGCCAGCGCCTCGGCCTCGAGGCGGCCGGCCTCGAGCGTGCCGGTGCCGTGGCCTTTGAGCCAGGGACGGCGATGTCCGGCCGCGGCGGCGAGCGGCGCGAGGCACGTGGCAAAGCCGGCTCCGTCGGGCTGGTTGGCGGTGAAATGGTGCATCTCGTTGTGCAGAGATTGGGCAAGCACGGCAAAGTCGCCGCGCTCCCGCGTGAGCACGGCGAAGGCCGCGCCGTCGCCCAGGCCGATGGAGCCCGTGTCGCGATTTTGGTAGGGCGCGGGAAAATCAGAGTTCAGGATTTTGAGCGCGTGAAACCCGCCGGTGACGAATGGGCTCAGGAAATCGAAGGAAAACACGAGCGCTTCATCGGCGAGACCGGCGTGAAGGGTGCGCGTGGCGAGCAGCAGGCCGAGGTGCGCGGAGACGCAGGCGTGCGAGAGCAGGGCGACATTTGCGCCCCAGCCCAATTGGGCCTGCAGCAAGGCAACGGTGGCGGAAGGCGTGGCGAAGGCGAGGTGCGCGGCGTCGCGCGTGCGGCGGAAGGCGTGGAGGTTGCCGACGCCAAAATTGCTGCTCGTGACGAAGACGGGCCGGCGCGGCGATCCCCAGCCGTCGCCGGGAATTTTTTCCGCGAGCTGTCCGAGGAGCCGCAGCCAGGAGGGCGGCGCGGTTTCATTGAGGGTGTGGCCGGGGCAAAGCGCGAGTGGCACCGCGTCGCCGCCGTCGGCTCCGAGGACGGGCGTGGGGCGCAGCGCGCGCTCGCCGCGGAGCAACGCTGCGAGGGTGGCATCGGTGTCGCCAAATGGCGTGAGGCAGCCAGAGGCGGCGAGGCGGATGGAAGTGTTTTCAGTGGGAAAACTCACGGCGAGTATGAGTGGCTTCAACCACTCATGAACGTCCAACATCCAACATCGAACATCCAGCGTCCAAGTAAGGGGAAATCAAGAATCGTAAACTGCGAACCATGTTACGCTGCAGACTACAGTCATGGTCTGCCTTGGATGTTGGGCGTTGGATGTTCGATGTTGGATGTTCAAGCGGGGAGACGGCCGGGATCGGCGTGGGCGCGGATGAAGGCGGCGAGTTTGACAATGCTGGCGAGCGCCGTGCGGGATTGCTCGCTGTTGCTGATTTTGATGCCGAATTCTCTTTCGAGCGTCACGACGAGTTCAAGGGCATCGATGGAATCAAGGTTGAGCCCGGCGCCGATGAGAGGCTCATCGTCGGGAATGTCTTCGGGGCGGACGTCGTCGAGCTTGAGCGTGTCGACGATCAGAACTTTGAGGCGGGCGGTGAGCAGGTCGGCCATGCGAGGTTGGTAGTTAGTATTTGGTAGTTGGTAATTGGTTGTGAGCTGCCTGTCACCTGCTACTTGCGGGTCAGCCGGATCCCAACTTGCAACGCTGAACGCCGAAGAAAAGGGTTATCCCTTCGACGTTCAGCGTTAAATCATGGGCGTTCGAAGAGCGGATCGATGGCGGCCTGGACCATCCCGGTGGAGGATTTGCCGCCCATGGCTGGATGATCATAGTGGTCGTTGGCGAGGACTTGCCCGGTGCGCGCGTCGCGCACCTGCACATCGAGATCGATCATGTAGAGGGTGAAGTCCCAATTCCATTCATCGACGTAAGTGAGAACAGCCTCGGTGTCTGGAGGCGTCATGGTCAGCGGGCCGCAGGAGGCGTCGTAGCCGAGGCGCGCGAGTTCCTGCACGATGAGCTGGTCAACGCCGCGGCCGTCGGCGAGCCGGTGCTCGACGTAGATTCTTTTGAAACGGGTCAGGTTCGCACCGGCCTGCTTCTGCATGGACAGGCTCAAGCAGGCGGCGAGCAGCAACGTGAGAACGAGCAACGGAAAACTTTTTTTCATCAGGCGGGAGAGTGTGGTGATTGCAGCCTCAGCTGTGCCAGCGGCGCAGGACATGGCAGACGTTGCTGCCGCCAAAGCCGCTGCTGTTGTTAAGGGCGATGGCGGGGCCGGTGTCGAGCGTGGTACGGGGCAGGTCGAGTCCGTCACAGGCGGGATCCGGCGCGGTGAGATGCGGATTGCCGGGGATGAAGCCGTCGGCGAGGGCGAGGGCGCAGAAGGCGGCTTCCATTGCGCCCGACATGCTGAGCGGGTGGCCGGTGAGGGCCTTGGTGGCGACGACGCGCGGCCGGGCGCCGGCCTCGGTGAAGATCGCGCGCAGCGCGAGCGCTTCGGCGCGGTCGCCGACGGTCGTGGAGGTGGCGTGGGCGCTGACGTAATCGATGTCCGCGGGCGCGAGGTCGGTGGCCGCGAGTGCGCGGCGCATCGCTTCGCGCAGGCCGGCGCCTTCGGGATGAGAGGAGGCGATGCTGTGGCCGTCGGCGGCCTGGCCCCAGCCGGCGACTTCGGCGTAGGTGCGCGCGCCGCGGCGCACAGCGAGCCCGGCATTTTCAAGCACGAGCGCGACGGCGCCGCCGGCGCCGACGAAACCGTCGCGTTTCTGGTCGAAGGGCCGTGAGGCGGTCGCCGGGTCGGGGTTGGTCGAGAGAACGCGCATCGAGGCGAAGGGAAGCAGGGTCTCGGCGTTGAGTTCCTCGGCGCCGACGACGATCATGCGCTGCTGGCGGCCGAGGCGGATTTCGTCGAGCGCCCAGCCGAGCGCATGGCTGGCGGAGGCGCAGGCCGAGGCGAAGCCGCAGACGGCGCCGGTGATTTTATAGTGCGCGGCGAGGTTGAAATTGAGTGTGCCGGCGATGGAGGAGACAACGCCCATCGGGTGGCCGCGTTCGAAATGGCAGGCGTGCATTTGCGCGATGTAATGGTGCAGCAACATCGCGGAGCCGGCGGAGGCGCAGAAAAGCCCGGTGGTGCCGTCGGTGAGATCGGCGGGAGTGAGGCCCGCATCGGCCAGCGCCTGTTCGATCGCGCAAAGCGCATAGACGCCGTGCGGCGCGAGGCCGCGCAGCGTTTCCCGTGGGATGTCGTAACGGGCGGGCCAGGTCCATTCGCGGCAATGGGGCGAGTCCACCGAAAAATCTCGCACCGGCGCGGCCACCTTGACCGCGACGTTGGGATTGCCGGCAAACTCCATGCGGGTGAAGCCGTGGCGGCCGGTGCGAAGACTGGCCGTGACGGCTGCGCGGTCGTTGCCGATGGGCGTGATGAAGCCAAGACCGGTGACGAGGGCGGCGGGATAGGATGGCATTTTACGGAAGAGCGTGAAGAATGACCCGGATTTTTAACCACTGATGGGCACTGATTGTCACTGATGGTTTTTTTCACACCAAGGTCGCAAAGAACGCCAAGCTGGGTTTGGCCGGAGCCGCCTTGCTTTGCGGCCTTTGCGCTCTTCTGTAAAATGCATTGTGATTGTTACTGACTCAATCCGTGCGCATCCGCGATATCCGCGGGGAAATTTGGTTTTGGAATCTGTCTCGCCGCGGATTTTGCTGATAACCGCGGATATTTTTCTTCAGGCGGGCCGCGCGACCGCAAATTTGCGCAACACAAAGGCGCGCAGTTGGCCGACGGTGCCCACCTGCTGGATTTCGGCGTTGGAAATTTTTATCGAAAAAAGATCCTCCATGAAAAACACGATCTCGGCGATGGCGAGGGAATCGAAGCCGAGGTCCTCGATGAGGCGGGCGTTATCGGGCAACGGGCCGGCGGCAGACGAATTTTTTTTCGGCAAAAAGTCGCGCACGACCGCGAAGAGCACGGTATCGAGCGCAGCGGCGTCACCCATGGCGAGGAACTGGGCAAAAGCGTCGCGCACGCCGGTGGGAAAGCGGGCGAGGGGGGCGTGGGCGGGAGTCGTGGGCGGGATGGCCATTCGGAGAAAGCAAGCGGAGTCGCGAACCCAACTCAAGGTTGTGTTACGATGACACCGGGCGGAAACCTTTTGTTTCACCCGGCCGGTGCGGGTGGCTCGACCCCGAGGTCACCCACGGCGGCCATGCCATTGAAATCGATGCGCGGGACGAACCGGCGGATTTTTTGCAGGCGGCAGATAAGCAGGAAGAGCTTGAACCGCCACCACACGGGCCAGGTGAGGCTGGCGTGGCCGGCGACGATGGAGGTGATCGCGAGGTCGATGCGGAGCGGCGCACGCTGGCAAAGAAAAACGCTGAAGGCATCGTTGTCGTAGAACACGGCGATGAGTTTTTGGAAAACTCCCGCATGTTTTTTCACGGCCCGCGTGTAATCGCGGCACTCGCGCGGCGTGAGGTTGCGCTGCCCGCGGTGCGCGCGGGCGATGAGTCCCGCGGCGAGCTGCGCGGAGTGCAGCGCCATGTAAACGCCGGAGGAAAAAATCGGATCGAAAAACCCGCCGGCGTCCCCGGCCATGATCATGCGCTCCGTGGCGAGAGTGCGGTGGAAATAGCTGTAATCGCTGGTGACGCGAAAATCCATCATCGGCTCGGCGCCGGCCATGAGTTCGCGCAACTTGGGTGAGTGGGCCACCGCCCGCGCAAAAAGTTCGGCGGGGGCGAGGCCGGCGCGGCGCATGGAGTCGACGGTGGTGACGAGGCCGACGGACGTGCGGCCCTCGGCCAGCGGGATGATCCAGAACCAGCCGTCCCCGAGGCGAACTGCGGTGGTGTGCCCGGCGGCCCGGCCGGGGGTGCGGGCCATGCCATGAAAGTGATTGTAGATCGCGACGCGCTTGGGAAACGGCGAGGGGTCGATCGCGCGCTTGGCTTCGCATGGGAAGAACTTGTCGCGGCCGCTCGCGTCGATCACCCAGCGGGCGGTGACCGTTTGTTCGCCGCCGGCGGTTTGCAGCGTGGCGGTGTGCCCGCCCTCGCGCGGGGCGAGGGTGCGCACGGTGGCCGGCATCCGCACCTCGGCGCCGAGCGTGCGCGCGTGGTCGAGGAGGATGGTGTCGAACTTGGCGCGCTCGACTTGGAAGGTCCGCTCGAGGCCCGGGATGATCCCCTCGGCAAAAATGATTTCCTTCCCGGCGGCGCCGTTGGCCAGGAAAAAGTACGCGCCGAATTTATGCACGAAGCCCGCCGCCTCAAGCAGCGGCCACACGCCCAGCTCCTGGAAAATCCGGTTGCCGTGGGGCAGCAGCGATTCGCCGATGTGAAAACGTGGAAAGGTTTCCTTTTCCACCACGCACACGCTCAACCCCTGCTGGCGCGAGAAAATCGCGGCGGCGCTGCCGGCCGGGCCGCCGCCGATGACGAGTACCTCATAGTCCGCTTTGAGCATGGATAAACAGAATGGGCAGATTTTTTGGAGATTGGGAAGCGCCGATGAACCTGACGAACGACAAATCTCGCGTGCTGCGATTTCGGTTTCGCGCGACGGTGAATGACGCTTTTCGCGCTGCAGTAGGGCAATTTGCAATAGACGTTTGGTTAAAAAACAGTAAATTCATGGGCGAACTCAGTGCGTGTGCAGAGGGCTTTTTGACCCGATGGGCCAGAGCTGGACAGCAACTCACACATGGTCTTGCCTTTGGGGATAAAATTCTTAAACTTGCAACCATTCTTCAACAATTTTTGATGAATGACTGATTTTCGATGAATGATTGGCTCAAACAGTTAATCGATTTTTCGGGTGATTATGACTACGCGTGGTTTATCGCCTGTTTGGCGTGGAGTGGCGTGGCGGTCGGAGCGTGGGGGCGGCGTGATCGCCGCGAAAGCTGGCTCATCTGGCTGGCGGTGGCGAACATGGTCCAAGGGGCCATTGAACTGACGCTTTATGCCAATGATTTTCTCGTGCCTGATCCTTACTATACGTGGGATTTTGCGCTCGGCCTGAGCCAGGCCATTGGCATTGCGGCCTTGTGGTGGCCGTTGGTGGGACAAGTCGTGCCTGTTCGCCCGCAACTGTGGCGCGCGCTGACTTTGACCGCCGGCATTTATCTTGGCGTGACCCGGTTTGATTCTCCAGTGTATGGCGGATTGTCCCTCGCCCTCGCTTCAGCGGGTGGCGCCTGGGCCGTCATCCGCTCGGCTTCGGCTGTGCGCGTGCTGGGTCGCTTGTCGCCGCGTGAGCTGCGCCAGATGAGGCTGGGGCTTCTCGCGGTGGCCGTGCTGCCGATCATTTCCAGCTTCGGTCCGCTTGCCTACGCGATGGATCTGGGACGACGCAACACGGATTTCTCGCCGTTCGAGCTAATCGCTGCGGTTTTTAGCGTAATCGCGGCGGTATTGCTCGGCAGCGCCTTGTGGGAGCAACGGCTGCGCTCGGCGCCCGGTGCATCGGAATCCGCTGCGCAGCGTTGGAACGCCGACCTGCGGCTTGGTTTTACCATTCTCAGCGTTTGGATGGTGTTCGGCCTGGCTCTGGCGGTGGCGAACGGTCGGCAGGCGCGCGCCGCCTTTGAACAAAGCCTGCTGCTGCGTGCACGGACCGCTGCCGTGCTGCTCGACCAGACGGCGTTGAGAGCGGCGTTCGGGCCGAATTTCCAGCCCGAACAAACGCGCACGGTGCGCCGCGTGAGCAATAATGGTAAGGAGGCACACCAGGTGTATATGTCAGGGACGGAGACCGCGGCTTTCGCGACGCTTCATTCGCAGCTTCGTCAACTGCTCCAGGCGAACCAAACCAATAATGCGGGCAGGCTTTTTATCTGGCTGATGGTGATCCGGGACGGCAAAGCGATTCGCGCGGTCGATGCGAAAGAGCCCGAACGACACCCATGGAAAAATATTGAAAATGATCCGGCACTGGCCGACGAGGCGCGCCTGGCCAAAGGCGGGGCATTTTTGGAAGGACCGGTCGAAGACGAGTGGGGGACTTGGTTCTTCGCCAATGCGGCGGTGGTGGACACGGCCACCGGCCGGCCGTTGGGCTGGTTGACGATGACGGTTTCGTCCACCGCGTGGGCCACGACCTTTGCCATGGCGCGGTTGCAGGCGATGTTTGTCACGGCGATCGGCGTGGCGCTTTGGGTCGTGGCGGTGATGTTCTGGCTGCGGCGCTCCGAGCGCGAGCTGGCGCTGCAACAGGCCGAACAGTCCGCGGCGGCCGACCGGGCCAAGAGCCAGTTTCTCGCCCAGGTGAGCCACGAGTTGCGCGCACCGTTGCAAGGCATTTATGGCTACACCGATTTGATTGAGATGACTCCCCTCGACGTGCACCAGCAGGATTTGCTGACGAGCCTGCGCGGGCAAAGCACCCTGATGCTGCGGCTGGTGAACGATCTGGTGGATTTGGGCGCGCTGCAGGCGGGCGCGTTCCGACTGAATCCGGAGGAAGTGGAGCTCCCTGCGCTGGTGGCCGAGTGCTTGGACTCTGTACGGACGAGGGCCGAGGCCAAGGGCCTGGAAATTTCCTGCCAATTGCAGCCCGGCGTGCCGGGACAGGCGCGCACCGATGGCGCGCGCCTGCGGCAGGTGCTGCTTAACCTGCTGGGCAATGCGGTGAAATACACGCGTGAAGGCAGTATCAAACTGGGCATACAACGCTGTGATCCGGTTGACCTGGGCATGCCCGTGCCGGAGTGGGCTCGCATTGGCGTGTGGGTGGAGTTTGCCGTCATCGACACCGGCCCGGGTATTGCGCCGGAGGATCAGCAGCGGATTTTTGAGCCCTTCATCCGACTGGAGCGCGATCTCGCCGAGCAAGGCGCGGGGCTGGGCCTCGCCCTCACCGGGCGCTTGTGCCATGCCTTGGGCGGCAACCTGCATGTGGAAAGCGACGGCGAGCACGGATCGAGCTTCATTGCACGGCTGCCCTTGGGTGTGCCAGGCGAGTCCGCGGTCGGCGAGAAACTGGTGACTGACCCGGCCAAGGCCACCTGGCCGGGCCTGCGCGTCCTCGTGGCCGATGACAACAATCTCATGCGCGAAATGCTCTGCTCGTTTTTGCGCTCGCGCGGGGCGCTGGTGACCGAGGCGTGCGACGGCCTGGCCGCGGTGGAGGAATGCCACGAGCGCATGTTCGACGTAGTGCTGCTCGATATTTCCATGCCGTGGCTTGATGGCCATGCCGCCATTCAGCGGCTGCGCGCGCCGCGGGGCGCGCGGGGCCGGCCGTGGGTGATCGGGCTAAGTGCGCATGCCCGCCCGGAGGAAGAAGCGCGGGCCATGGCCGGGGGCATGGATTGCTTTTTGGTGAAACCGATGCCGCTGGCCGCGCTGGCGGAAGCGATGTTCGCTGCGCCGGCGGCACAGCGCGTATGGCACACCGCGGGGGTGGAGACCGAGGAGACGCCCGCGCTGCTGCGCGAAAGGCTGCTTGAAATTTATGCGCGCGAGACGCCGCGGGTGGTGGACGAATTGCGCGGCGCGGCGCGGGCGCACGACTGGCCGGCGCTGCGTTCGCTCGCCCACTACCTCAAGAACAGCGCCGACGCCTTGGGTGCCGGGCGGTTGCAACGCTGCTGCAATGATTTGCAGTTCGCGGCCGAGACGGCCACTGGAGCCTCGGTCGATCCATTGCTGACGGCAGTGGAACTGGCGGCAAACGAACCCCTTTCTTTCGGGCAGAAGCAGCGACTGGTGCATGCCTGAGGATTGGTAGTTGGTTTCGATCCGATGCTTGCCGCGTCCTCCGTCTTGTTTTAGCTGTTTCGACAATCAACCCCTCCGCCGGGCTCGGGACCTTGAGCCAGTCGATGGGCGAAGGAGGACGTCCGTACCAACTACCCAATTCCAATTACCAACTGCGGTTTGCCCAGCGGCGGTTACCCGCCGCGTCACGGCGAATCCACCCAGCCGTGCTTGATGGCGTAGCGCACGAGGCCGGACGTCTCGTGAATGTTGAGCTTTTCCTTTAGCGCCGTGAGGTGGTTGGCGATGGTTTTGCTGCTTACGTGCAGGCGCTCGGCGGTCTCTTTTGTGCCAAAACCGTTGGCTACGGAAATAAGGATTTCGCGCTCGCGCGGCGTCAGCGAATCATTGGCCGGGGTGATCCTGCCGCCCGACCCAGGGAACAGGTGTTTGCTGCTTTCCGGGCAATAAAATTTGCGGCCGGCAAGAACGTGGGTGAGGGCTTCGCGCAGGATTTCCAACGAGTCGCTTTTCAAGACAAACCCCTGCACCCCGGCGGCATTTGCCTCCTGCACCAGGCTCTCCTCGTCGTTCGAGGTGAGCATGATGAAACGCATTTCTTTCCGGTGCTTCTTGATCTGCTTCACCAGGATGAGGCCCGAACCGTCCGGCAGCATCCAGTCGACGATGGCCAGGTCGGGCTGAAGTTCGAGGCAGGCCGTGATGCCGCCGGCCACCGTGCCGACGGCGGCGACGATCTGCAGATCCGCCTCGGTGCGCACGACGTCGCTGAGCAGCTGGCGGATCATGGTGTGATCTTCGACGATGATGATGCGGACGGGATTCATGACGCGGGGTCGTGACCGGCGGCGGCAGCTTCGGCGCAAACGACGGCTTTAAATTTTTTTAGAAGCTTGTTTCGACAAAACACGAGCGGAACCAAAGCGGCGAGAAATTTCAGGGAAATCTTCCCGGTCACTCTTGCGAGGCACCCATCGTTTGCCTGACGGAAGGGTGATATCCTAGGTCACACTCATTAAATAAACATGAAAACCACACGCATACTTCTTGCTTTCGCCGCCGCCCTTTCCCTCGGCCTCGCTGTTTTTGCCAATGTTCGCACCCATGGTAATGTCACCGCTTCTATCCCATCCGTCACCACCTCGGATGAGCCGGCAACGGCATATCCCAACGCGGATATTATTGTAACCGGCGTCAAAGTTGCGAGCCCTTGGGATTGTCTGACTCCTCCGGGACAACCGGCCAAAAACATTCTAGCATAACTTTAATCGTCAGGTAATTTGAATCAAAACTCGCCCGGTCTTTGCGCCGGGCGAGTTTTTTATTTTCAACACACACCTGCTTTGACTTTGAGAAAACCGTTGGGAGACAGGACGTACGCATCTATAGATCAGGGTGACTACCCTGACAATAGCAGGGCTGGCCAGCAATTGGGTTGGATAGGCGCAAAGGTGGAACGCGACCTGGGCGCGGTTTCAAGCGCTGGGGTGGGGGGCGCTCAACCCATAAGAAATCGAAAAGAATGACTCATGCAATCGAAGCCGCTAGTGAAGCGCAACCTATGGCTGGGAAACTTGCGGCTGCTCTCTGGAAAACCCGAAGTTATTGTAGGGCCAGAAAAGATGCCAATGTTCAGGATCCTCACCGTCACCGCAAAATTTATTCAGCAGGTTCTTATATTTTGGATTCTTGTTTTGGGCATAGGCTTCGGCCAATAAAGGCAGCAAGCGCTTTCGATTGGTAATCCTGACTTCAGGCTTGGGCCAGGGAAGGCCCGGATCGGCGTAAGGAGCCACATAATCGAGGGCTGTATACAAATTGCCGCCGTCCTTGGCGGTGATTTTCCAGCAATCCACGCCCAGATATTTCCCCAAGGTCGCAAGGCGATACAGTGCTTCAAGGTTGAACAAACTGTAGTCCAGTGAATCGGCTCGCACCAGCTCGCGCTCCTGCTCCCCCTGGCTTTTAACCTGCATGTCCAGCAAATGCGGGAACTCTTTCTGAAAAAGCGCGCGGGCATAGTCTGTTTTGCCCAGCACGAGCAAAACCTGGATCAGCTGTAAGTCGTCCCAGGACATATGGTTATTTTCCGTGGAGGTTTCGTCCATGGATTGTTTGGTGTGAGCGTGAGTCAGCCAGTCATAATACTGCTCAAGCCAGTGTCGGAAGGCGCTTCGGTCGTCCTTGGTCCAGGCTCCGGACAGTTCAATCAATGCGATCGCGTCAGTAACCCGGAGGAGCTGGCGCATTTCGATCAACCCTTCACCGCGGCCATCGATCACTCCAGGAATGGCCTGGCCGTAGTCGGCGTTAGGATTCATGGCTGTCTCCGGGTCTAAAAACCATACGCGAATGATCTCAGCCGCTTTTTCCGCGTAGGCTTTCCGGCCGGTAAAATAATAGGCGTAAGCCAGAATTTCCGCATTGCGGCATGTGTGCCAGAAAAACCGCGAGTCCGTGCCAATTTTACTCTTGGGATTAATGTACCCGTCGCGCCGGATGTAGGGTAATCCGTCCGGCTTTTTTGGATCTGGCCACCAAAAAGGCCCGTAGCTGAAAAAATCGTGCTTATTGCCGCTGGCGGCGATGTGGAATTTATCCATGACCGATTCGGGCTTGGCCCCAAGCGCCGCATCGGCTTCCTTGATCAACTTTTCATAAGGGGTCTTTATCGAGGGGTCATTCCGGGTGACCAATTGTTTTGCGATAACGAGATTCCTGACGGGAAAAGCGTAGATCAGCGGCAAGGGGGCTTCGTCAGCGGCTGCGGCCACCAATGAAACCATAAGCCCCAGAACCGCACCCATCGCCACGCTTCGATACTTCATCTTTTGCCTAATCGTGTAAGTTTCGCTTTGGAGTTCAAGTACGACCTTTACCGCAAAGGGAATTTAAATTTACCGATATTAATTTAGAAACCAGGAAGCCATGAAGATTTTTTCTGGATTCTTGGCTTCTGAATTTTCGCACCGAAAAAATGTCCGGGCGTCGTTTGGTGCAAAGTTTCCCGAGGAAATTTCCTCATGCCGTGAGCGTACGGGGCGACATTTTAGATAAAATTAACAGCGCATTGCGCTCTGGTGCTCAGCCGGGCGCACCAGCACCGTAAACAAGGGGTAAATTCTCGAATCGTCACGCGTTCTCCGTCGCGAAAAGCGGTTTATGCGGTCAGAGTTGACCTTACGGAAAATCCAATTTCAAAAACACTAGCATCAGTCTTGTCGCCATGAATCTCGTCAAAAAACTTCTCATTGCACACGGTGACCAGAAAATCCGCCGCCGGCTGGTGCTTTTTCTCGCTGCCGCCGGCTACGACCTGCGCGCCTTTGGCACGGCCGAAGCCGCCCTCGAATCCGCGCGCAACGAATGGTTCGACCTTGCCTTGGTGGACTACGAGCTTTCCGGGGCGCGGGATTTCTCCCCCATTGAGGCCTTGAAAAAAATCCAGCCCACGGTCCCGATCATCCTCTGTGTTCAGAAGCTGGAGCTCCCGGTCATCGTCAAAGGCATCCGCATGGGTGTGACCGATGTCCTGGCCCGTGACAACCTCGTCTCTGTCGTCCGGCGCGCCGCCGCCCTCCTGAATCCCAATAGGCCGGAGCCGGCCGAGCGTGACAGTGTCACCGCGGACGAGATGGCTGAAGTCGAGGCGGTGCTCGACCGCATCACGGGCCGTGGTGCCGGGCAGAACCCCGACGCCTGCGATCACGCAGAAAACGACCTTCCCTCCGAACTTTTGCGCGGAGCCAAGGAACGAGCGATGCTTGAGGCCAAAAATGCGCGCCTCGAAATCGAAAAGGCTGCGCTCGAAGCCGAATTGAAGACTTTGCTTTCGCAAATTGACGATAGCAGCCACCTCGAGGCCGATTTTGCCGACCTTGGCAGCCAGCGCGAAATTGCCTCCGCCGCCCAGGCCGCAATCGATGAAAAGGCCCGCAAGCTGGCCGAGATTCGTGGCGAAATCGCGCGCGAACGCCTCGCCCTGGAGGAACAGCGCATCCGTGCCGCTGCGGATCAACCCGAAGGCACGCCGGCCAAGGAGCGCACCGAGCTCGCGGCCTGGCGCGCCCGCCTCGAACAGGAGGACGACCGCATCCGCGCGGAAGCCGCCCGTCTCCAACACGAATCCAACCAAATTGCGCAGGAGCGCCGCCGCTGGCACGACGACCTCGACCAGCTCCGCGAGCAGGAAACAAACCTGCGCGACTACGAAACCCGGCTTCGCCAGGTACAGGCCCAGCTTGAGGCCGACCGGGTGCTCTGGTTTAGCGCGCGCAACTCGCCCTCGCGCTCGCCTTTTGTCGATGACCCTTTGTTGAAGGAAGCCTGGCAAAAACTCCAGCGGGCCTCCGAACTGCTCGAGGCCGAACGCGCGAATTTTTGCGATGAAAAGCTCGCTTTTGCCGAATACGAGGTGCTGGTGAGGCACCGCGAGGAAAAAGCCAGGGAAGTCACGCTGAAGAACGATGGGCTGAACAAACTCCAGACCTCGTTGTCGTCGTCGCTGGTTCCGGCGGATGTCTCCGTTGGCGCGGCCACCATCTCAGCCGTGAAATCGATCAGTCGCGCGCCGTTTGACATGGCCAAAGCTGTCTTTAGCGGGAAGAAAACCGGGGAGTAAGATGGAGTATTGGTAGTTGGAGTTCGATGTCGGCCGCGCGAATCGGCCACCAACTACCAATTTCCAAATACTAACTACCGCCCCACGTTATTTCTGCAGCGCGGCGAGCTTGGTGGCGGCTTCTTCCCATGCCGTTGTGGCGGCGGTGAGCTGGTTGACGATGGCGGTGAGCTCGCGATTCAAGTGCTGGGCCTGGCCGGGTTGCGTGTAGGTCTCCGGCGCTTCGAGCGCGGCGGTGAGCTCGTTCTGCCTGGCCTCGAGCGCGGCAACCTGTTCCTCGAGCTTGCCGACCTCGATGCGAAGTTTTTTCAAATCGGCGGGATTGGGCTTCTTCGTGGCGGGGGAGCTGTCGGCCGGCTTTTGCGCAACGGCCTCGGGTTTTTGCTCCACCTGTTTGGGCCGGGCGTCGGTGAAACCGGCGGTGAGGGCGGCGCGGGCATTCGATGCCTTTGATTTTTCGAGGTAGTAATCGTAGTCGCCGGCGTAGGCCGTGAGGCGGCCGGAGTGCACGTGCAGGACGCTTTGCGCGAGCGCGCGGATGAAATACACGTCGTGGCTGATAAAGATGAACGTGCCCGGATATTGCTTGAGCGCGTGGACGAGCGCGTCGATCGATGAGATATCGAGGTGGGTCGTGGGCTCGTCCATCAGCAGCAGGTTGGGCGGGTCGACGAGCAGGCGGGCGAGGGCAAGGCGGGATTTTTCACCGCCGCTCAGCACGGAGACTTTTTTAAAGACGTCGTCCTTGCGGAAGAGGAAGGCGCCGAGGATCGTGCGCGCCTGCTGCTCGGTCAGGTCGTTCTGTGCGGTGCGCAGCTCCATCACGTTTTCGAACACCGTGAGGTCGGTGCGGAGGGTATCGGCGCGGTTTTGCGCAAAATAGCCGGACACGACGTTGCTGCCGAGTTCGCAGGTGCCGCCCTGGATCGGGATGATCCCGCTGAGGATCTTGAGCAGGGTGGATTTGCCCGCGCCGTTGGGGCCGACGAGCACGATGCGCTGGCCGCGTTCGGCCTCGAAGTTGAGGTCGCGGTAAACGACGTGGTCGCCGTAGGCCTGCTGCACGTGTTTGAGCGTGATGACGCGCAGGCCGGAGCGCGGCGGCTGGGGAAAACGGAAATTGATGCGCTTCAGTTCTTCCTGGGGCTCCTCGACGGCGACTTCCTGCAGGCGCTCAATTTGCTTTTCCTTCGATTTGGCGCGCGAGGCCATGGAGGCCTTCGCCCCGAAGCGATCGACGAATTTCTGGAGGTGGGCGATTTCGCGCTGCTGGTTCTTGAACTGTGAGGCCTGCTGTTCCTTGCGGGCCTCCTTCTCGGCCAGGTAGTCGTCGTAATTGCCCGTGTAGCGGTTGAGCGTGCCGCTGCGCAGCTCGAGGATGCCGGTGCAGAGCATGTTCAGGAATGCGCGGTCGTGCGAGATGACGAGGAGGCCGCCGGGATAGCGCGTGAGGTAATCCTGGAACCAGAGCAGCGCCTCGAGATCGAGATGGTTGGTCGGCTCGTCGAGCAGCAGGAGCGCGGGTTCGCTCACGAGCAGGCGGGCGAGGTGCGCGCGCATGACCCAGCCGCCGGAAAAGGATTTTGCCTGCCGGTCATGGTCGGTCTCGCGAAAGCCGAGCCCGGAGAGGATTTTTTTTGCGCGCGGCTCGAGTGTCCAGTCGATGTCGTAATCGTCGTCGTTCTCGGGCATGAGCTTCTTCCCGCTGGTGGCAATCTGCAGGATGGTCTCGTCGCCGACGGGAGCGCTCTCCTGCGGCAGGTAGCCGAAATCCGCCCCGCGCTCCCATTCGATCGTGCCCTCATCGGGCGCCTCCTCGCCGAGGATGAGGTTGAACAGGGTGGTCTTGCCGGCGCCATTGGGGCCGACGAGGCCGTAGCGGTCGGTGCGCGCGACGAAGATCGACACCTCGGAAAAGAGTTCGCGGGTGCCGTAGGACTTCGAGACGTCGGCGATGGTCAGCATTGGAACCCGCAAGCCAACCGCCTGCCGGGGCGTTCGTCAATGGCGCGTGTGGTTAAAATCAGACGGCTTTATCAGGCGTGGTAATGGCCGTTGTTTTGTCTTGATGCGTTGCGTCAATGTTTTTTGTGGCGAACTTGTGCGGGCCTGTTTTCCTAGTGCCGCCGTATGAAAGCCAAGCGCGCCAGAATCCACCCGGAAGACGTAAACGCTGCCCTCGCCAAGAAGAAGGGGCCCGTCTCGAAATTCCTTGCGCGCCATTACCGGCACTTCAACGCCGCGGCGCTGCTCGACGCCGCCAAGGGCTACGAAACCCATCTCCAAAAGGGAGGCAAGATGTTGGTGACCATGGCCGGCGCGATGTCCACGGCCGAGCTTGGGCTCTCACTGGCCGAGATGATCCGCCGCGGCAAGGTCCACGCCATTGTCTGCACCGGGGCCAACCTCGAGGAAGACATCTTCAACCTCGTGGCGCACGATTACTACGAACGCGTGCCGGGCTATCGCAACCTCACGCCGGCCGACGAGCAGGCCTTGCTTGACCGTCACATGAACCGTGTGACGGACACCTGCATCCCCGAGATGGAAGCCATGCGCCGCATCGAAAAGGCCGTGCTCGAGGAATGGGTCGCCGCCGACCAAAAGGGCGAACGCTATTTTCCGCACGAGTTCATGTATAAAATTCTTCGCAGCGGAAAGTTGAAGAAGGCTTATCAGATCGATCCGAAAAACTCCTGGCTGCTCGCTGCGTGCGAAAAAAACCTGCCGATCACCGTCCCCGGCTGGGAGGACTCCACGCTCGGCAACATGTATGCAGCCGCCGTCATCCGCGGCGAGGTGAAGAAGGTCCACACCGTGCGCACGGGTATCGAATACATGACCACGCTGGCCGAGTGGTATGTGAAGACGGCGAAAACCCTGCGCGGGGGCAGCGGATCAATCGGCTTTTTCCAACTCGGTGGTGGCATCGCCGGAGATTTTCCGATCTGTGTCGTGCCCATGCTGCACCAGGATTTGCAGCGCCCGGAAGTTCCGCTGTGGGGTTATTTCTGCCAGATCAGCGACTCGACCACGAGCTACGGCAGCTATTCCGGCGCGGTGCCCAACGAAAAAATTACCTGGGGCAAACTCGGCCTGAACACGCCGAGTTTCATCATCGAAAGTGATGCCACCATCGTTGCACCGCTCATCTTCGCCTGGCTGCTGGGGGATTGAAGGGCTGAAGGGCTGAAGGGCTGAAGGGCTGAAGGTTTTCTTCTTATATCGCATTCAAGCCGCGGGGGCGACCCAATGAAGGGGCTCAAGTCATTTTATCGGAGCTTTGCTTTTTCAGCCTTTCAGTTTTTCAGTCCTTCAGCCTTTCCATGAAAAATTCCCTCGCGCACGAAAAGTCGCCCTATCTCCGCCAGCATGCGGACAATCCCGTCGATTGGTTTCCCTGGGGCGAGGCGGCTTTTGCGAAGGCGCGGGCCGAACAGAAGCCGATTTTTCTCAGCATCGGTTATTCGACGTGCCACTGGTGCCATGTGATGGCGCACGAATCGTTTGAGAACGACGGCATTGCCGCGCTGCTCAGGGAAAAATTTATTTCCATCAAGGTGGACCGCGAAGAACGGCCCGACGTCGATCGCGTTTACATGGCCTATGTGCAGGCGCTTACCGGCCATGGAGGCTGGCCGCTCAGCGCGTGGCTTACGCCGGAGCTCAAGCCGTTTTATGGCGGCACCTATTTTCCGCCAGAGGACCGCCATGGGCGACCGGGCTTTGCGAACGTGCTGCGCGCCCTGGCGCGCGGCTGGGCCGAAGAGCGCGAAAAACTCGTCGCCGAAGGTGCACGCGCGGTGGAAATTTTGCGGACGAAAGCCGATCAAACTGCCGCGCAGGCCCATTCGACGGGTTCGACCCGTTCGGCCGGCTCAGGGCAGGCCGGGGAAATGTCCCTCGGCGCGGCGGCGGGCGAAGCTTTCGATGGCGCATTCGGTTATATGGAGGAATCCTTCGACGAGGAGCACGGCGGCTTTGGCCGTGCGCCGAAGTTTCCCCGCGGCAGCATGCTGAATTTTCTTTTTCGCTGCGCCGCCCTGCAAGGCGCCGGCTCTGACGGGGGCCGCGCGGCGGTGCGCATGGCGGCGGCCACCTTGCAGGCCATGGCGCAGGGCGGCCTGCACGATCACGTGGGCGGCGGCTACCATCGTTACTCGGTCGATGCGCGCTGGCTGGTGCCACATTTCGAAAAAATGCTCTACGACCAGGCGCAGATCGCGGTGAACTTCATCGAGGCGCATCAGGCCATGGGCGACCCGCGCCATGCCTGGGCTGCGCGCGACATTTTCGATTATGTGCTCCGCGACCTCGCGCATCCGGACGGCGGCTTTTTCTCGGCTGAGGATGCGGACAGTGCCGTGGACGCAGGCGGCACGGAGCAGGCGGAAGGCGCGTTCTATCTCTGGACCGCGGACGAACTGCGCACCGTGCTCGGCGGCGATTTTGGGCTGGTCGCCGAACATTTCGGTGTGAGTGAGGATGGCAACGTGCCGCCGGGGGATGATCCGCACGGCGAGTTTTCCGGCAAAAACATCCTTGCGCAGCGGCAGCCGCTGGCCGCCACGGCGCGGGCGCTCGGCCTCACGCCCGAGGAGGCCAATGAAAAGCTTGTCACGGTGCTCGCACGGCTGCGCGAAGCGCGGGCGCTCCGTCCCCGTCCGCACCTTGACGACAAGATTCTTACGGCGTGGAACGGCCTGATGATTTCCGCGCTGGCGCGGGGCGCCCAGGTCCTCAATTCCCTGTGTCATTCCGGGCGAAGCGAGGAATCTCAGCCATCATTAGCGTCGGAGCTTCCTCGCTCGGCTCGGAACGACAGTTGGGAAAAGTATGCGGAGGTCTTGCTTGCTTCCGCGGTGCGTGCGGCGGAGTTTTTGCGGCGCGAGCTTTTCGATGAGAAAAGCGGCGTGGTTTTTCGCGCGTGGCGGGAGGGCCGCGGCGCGACCGAAGGGTTTGCCGAGGATTACGCTTTCCTCGTGCAAGGCCTGCTCGATCTTTACGAGGCGTCGTTCGATGTTCGCTGGCTGCAATGGGCCGAGCAGTTGCAGGGGAAAATGGATGAGCTGTTTTTCGACCCGGAACGCGGCGGGTACTTTAATTCGCGCGCGGATGATGTGAATCTCGTGCTGCGGCTGCGGGAGGATTACGACGGGGCGGAGCCCGCGCCGAGCAGCGTGGCGGCGCTGAACCTGCTGCGGCTCGCCGCGATGCTGCACCGCGAAGAATTCCGCGGGCGCGGGGTTCGCACGATTGAGGCGTTTCGCGCGCAATGGCTGGGTGCGCCGTACGCGCTGCCGCAGATGCTCTGCGCGCTGGAGCTCGCGCTCCAGCCGCCGCCGCAGGTCGTGCTTGCGGGCGACCCGCACGCCGACGATTTTCGCGCACTGGCTGCGGTGCTGCACGAACGGCCCGGCCCGCGCCGGGTGTTGCTCTGCGCCCCATCCGGCGGGCCCCTCGACGGGCTCGGGGCCTTGAGCTTGTCGAAACGGTTCAGGGCAGGCGATAGCGGCGCGGGGCAGGCGGATTCGGGAGGCTCACCGCAGGCCTGGCTGGCGGCGCGCGTGCCGGAGTTGGCCGCGATGCGGCCGGCCGATGGGCGGGCGATGGCCTACGTTTGCGAAAATTTTGCCTGCCGGCAACCGGTGGGAGACGTTGCAGCCTTGCGTGCGTTGTTGGGTTGAGCTTAATTTCCCGCCGACGGGCGAAACATCAAATCCAGCATGGGCGCGTCGTTTTCACAGAAGTCCTTCGATCGATTTTGGCTGCCAGGGCTTGCCTTGGCGGATGAAATCCGTCCCGCGATCGTGCCTCGCGACAACTGAATCATGGCCGCCGCCGCCCAGCCAATTCGCGTGTTGTTGGTGGATGACGATGAGCACGACTATCTCGTCACGCGTGGTCATCTCACGGAAATAGCCGGGCAGGCCCATTCGACAAGCTCAGGGCAGGCCTGCGAGATTGATTGGGCGCGCGGTGGTGACGAGGGCCTCCGGCGAATCGCTGAAAACCGGCACGACATCGTTTTGTTGGATCAACAGCTCGGCCGCATGTCCGGTCTCGACGTGCTCCGGCAGGCACTGGCCCACGGTAGTCGGGCGGCATTTATTTTCCTTACGACCCGGGCTGACCGTGCCTTCGATGAGCTCGTGCTGCACGCCGGCGCGACCGACCATCTCGTCAAAAGCGAGGCCAATGCCCCGCTGCTGGACCGAGCCATCCGTTATGCCCTGGAACGACGGCGCGTCGATGATGCCTACCGCGAGAGCGAAGAGCGCTTTTACCTCATGGCCAACGCCGTGCCCGCGCTGCTTTACGTGACGGATGCCGACGGCCGGTGCACTTTTGCCAACCAGGGCTGGCTCGACTTCCGCGGCTCCAGCTTCGCGGTGGAGCGTGGCGATGGCTGGCTCGAAGGCTTGCACCCCGAGGACCGCGAACGCGCCCAAGCTTACATGGCAAACGCCATCCATCAACGCAGCAAGCAGCAGATAGAATATCGCCTTCGCCGCAGCGACGGGGAATACCGCTGGATGCTGGCCATGGGGGTGCCGCGCTTTCTGCCCGATGGCACTTTTACCGGTTATGTCGGTTCGCTGACCGATATCACCGAGCGCAAGCGCGACGAGGAGAGCGCGGCCGGCACAGGCGACGAGGCCGGGCACAGTTCGCGCCTCAAGGTGCAGTTTCTCGCCAACATGGGCCACGAAATCCGCACGCCGATGAATGGCATCATCGGCATGTCCGGGCTCCTGCTCGATACCGCGCTCACCCCCGAGCAGCGCGAACTGGCCGAGATCCTCCAGAAAAGCGCCGATTCACTCCTCGGCGTCGTCAACGACATCCTCGATCTCTCCAAAATCGAGGCGGGCAACCTGAAAATCGAGGAGGTGGAGTTCGATTTGCGCACGCTCGTCGAGGACACGCTCGCGCTCTTCAGCGAACGCGCGGAAGACAAAGGCCTCGAACTGGTGTGCGAGTTTTCGCCGGGCTGCACCACGCTGTTGCGTGGCGATCCCGGCTGCCTCCGCCAGGTGCTTGGCAATCTCGTCGGCAACGCCATAAAATTTACGGAGCAGGGCGAAGTTTTCGTGCAGGTCACCAGCCTTGGAAAATCAGGCGCTGGGCTGGCGCTCCGGATCGAGGTGCGCGACACCGGCATTGGCATCACACCCGAGGCCCAACGGCAGCTTTTCGAGCCTTTCATGCAGGCGGACAGCGCCACCACGCGGCATTATGGAGGCACTGGCCTGGGCCTGGCCATCGCCCGCCAGTTGATCGAACTCATGGGCGGGCGCATTGGCGTGGAGAGCGAGCCCGGCCATGGCTCGACCTTCTGGTGCGAGTTCTCGCTGCCCGAGTTTTCCACGGGAATGCCGGCGGCACCCATGGGCATCCCGCCGGGCGCGACCGCACTGGTGGTGGATGACAATGCCGCCAGCCGCCAAGTTGTCGCCGCGCAGCTTGCCCAAATGGGAATCTCCGCCGAGACGGCGGCGGACACGGCTGACGCCCTGGCGCGTTTGCAGGCCCGTAACCGGGCCGGCCGGCCATTTCATGTGGTGCTCCTTGACCGCCGGATGCCCGGGGAGGACGGCCTCGCCCTAGCGAAGAAAATCCGTGCCGATTCCACCCTGTGCGACACCAAGCTCATCATGCTCACCTCCACCAGCCAACTTAGCGAAGCGAAGAATCTCCGATCCCTCGCCGTCGAAAGCTTCCTGGTCAAACCGGTGCGGCACGCGCTGCTCCAGCAGACCCTCACCCGTTTGCTCACGGATCTCCCCGCTGGCGGCGCAGTGGCTGGCGCCGGGTCGCGCCCGCAGGCCAAACGTGTCTCCGCACTGCGCGCACTCGTCGTCGAAGACAACTTCGTGAACCAAAAAGTTGCCCAGCGCCAGCTGGAGAAACTCGGCCACAAGGTCGAGGTGGCCAATAATGGCGCCAGGGCCCTTGAGATGCTCGCCCTCCAAAAATACGATGTGGTCATCATGGACTGCCAGATGCCGGTTCTCGACGGCTATGAAGCCACGCGGCAAATCCGCGCCGGCCAAGTGCCCAACCTGGACCGCCATGTGCCGATCATCGCACTTACCGCCTATGCCATGGAAAGCGACCGGCAGAAGTGCCTTGCCGTGGGGATGGACGAATTTGTCAGCAAGCCCATCCGCTATGAAGAACTCAAAGCCGCGATCGAACGCGTGCTGGCCGGGCCGGTGCGCGCAGCGCCATTACCTGCCGGCGGGCCTGCTTCTGCCCAGCCGGTCGTGCTGGATCTCGCGCAGTTCGAGCACCTCACGGGCTTGCAAGACGACGAGCATCCAGGGTTCCTCCCCAATCTCATCGACCTTTTTCTTAAGGAGACACCGAAGCGGTTTCGGAATCTTGCGGCCAGCCTTGCGGCGGGGGACGCCCGGGCTGCCCGGCAACTCGCCCACACGGTCAGAGGTGCCTGCGATAACTTTGGCGGCCGCGCGCTCCAGGCCCTTTGCCTGGAAATCGAGGACTGCGTCGGTGGCGGCAATATGGAAGGCGCGTCTGCCCTCATGGGGAAGCTGGAACCCGAGCTTGCTTGCCTCGCAAAAGAGCTTAACCTGCAGAAAGAAAGGTTCAGCCCCCCTTGAATATTCTCGCTGTTGAAGACGACATCCTCGCCCGGAAAATCATTTGCCGTTCATTGCGCCGCTTGAACCATGAGGTCATCGAAGCGGCGGATGGCGAGGAAGCCTGGACCCGCCTGCAGGCGGGCGGCGTGCGCGTCGTGGTCTGCGACTGGATGATGCCACGCCTGGACGGCCTCGACCTCTGCCGCCGCATCCGGGCGCGCACGGGGGCCGAATACGTTTATTTCATCCTCCTCACCGGCAACACCGCCAGCGACGAAAACCAGCGGGCCGCGGCCGAGGCCGGTGTGGACGATTTTCTCACCAAGCCGCTCGATCCGCAGGAAATCTGGATGCGCTTGCGCGTGGCCGAACGCATTCTCCGCTACGCCACGCAGGTCAGCCAGCTCGAGACCTTCCTGCCCATTTGCTCCTACTGCAAAAAAATCCGCGACGACAAAAATTACTGGCAGCAGATCGAGTCCTATATCAACAAGCGCACCGGCACCGACTTCAGCCACTCCGTCTGCCCAGACTGCTACCAGCGCGTCATCGTGCCCGAGCTGGAAAAACTCCGCACCGCGACACCCGGGCCTCATGCCGAGCGCACGCATTGACCGCCTGTCTTCGCTAACCCGGATCGATCCCGCAACCTCGTGGGATCGATCCATCCCGCGG
>DATMNP010000030.1:0-9731 GCA_035568935.1 Opitutaceae bacterium
CCTAATTTTCTCCCCGTTCAAAAGCCCTTGCTCTTTGGTTTTCGCCACTTTGTCTTGTTCCGATGGCGAAAAGGCGCCCACCGACTTCAAATAAACGCCGGGGCCAAGCCACGCCAGGGCCAACCGTAAAGACGGCTGGGGCGACCAATCCTGCCCGGCCAAATTCACGCCAAGATTCGTTCCTGGATCGCTGGGGCGTGCTTTTGGCCAGTGCCATCATCGTGCTCGCTGCGTCAGTCGCCTATTACAACAGTTTCACCGTGCCGTTCATCGCGGACGATCGCGACGCGATCGCACGCAGCACAAGCATCAGGCACTGGGGAACGGCCTTGTTCCCGCCAGCCAACGCCGCCACCGGAGGCCGGCCGTTTCTGAATTTGACCTATGCGTTCAACTACGCCTTGGGCGGCTTGGATACCTGGGGTTATCATGCGTTCAATCTTCTCGTCCACACCCTGGCCGGCCTCACGTTATTTGGCGTGGTGAGACGCACATTGCAGCGGCCTGCCCTGCGCCAACAATTTGGCCCATCGGAGCTGCCGCTCGCCCTGTCGGCCGCCGTGCTCTGGATGGTCCACCCCTTGCTAACGCAGGCCGTGACATTTATTTCCGAGCGGGCCGAATCCTTGATGGGGCTCTTTTATTTGCTGACACTCTATTGCTTTATTCGCGGCGTAGAAGAAAGGAGACAGGAGTCAGGAGACGGGAGTCAGGAGAAGCGATCCGGCTTCCGACCTCTGGCCTCTCGCCTCTGGCCTCTCGCCTCCGTTTTTAGCTGCCTGCTGGGCACCCTGACCAAGGAGCCGATGGTCACCGCGCCGGTGCTGGTACTGCTTTATGATCGCGTTTTCTTCGCTGGCTCCTTTCGCAGAGCATTGCGCTGGCGCTGGCCTTGTTACCTCGGATTGGCTGGCACCTGGCCGTTGCTGGCCTGCCTTATGACCGGCTTGGGTCACCGGGGTGCGGGGTATGGCGCTGGAGTTACGTGGTGGCAATACGGCCTGACTTCATGTCGTTCGATCGCCCTGTATCTCAAGCTGGCGATCTGGCCGCATCCCCTGGTCTTCGACTATGGTTCCAAAGCGGCCATCGTTCAAAACGCCGCCGAAATCGCTCCGCAGGCTTTGATTCTCACCCTTTTGTTGGCGACCACACTGTTTGCCCTCTGGCGCCGACCGGCGATTGGCTTTGCCGGCGCATGGATTTTTATCATCCTTGCGCCGACTTCCAGCGTTGTTCCGGTCATATATCAACCTACGGCGGAGTATCGGGCGTATCTGCCTTTGGCGGGAGTGGTGGTGCTGATCTCGTTGGTCTTATACCGCATTCTCGGGAAACGCAGCCTCATTTTGTTTGCCATCATGGCTGCGGTGCTGGGAGGCCTGACCATCCGGCGCAACGACGATTACCGCAGCGAAGAGGCGATCTTGCGCGATACGATCGCCAAATGTCCGAACAACGACCGGGCGCACAACAATCTCGGGAATATCCTGGCCGGAGCGCCCGAGCACTTGGCTGATGCCATCGCCGAGTACGAGGCTGCCCTGCGCGCCAACCCACGCATGGTGGAAGCGCACAACAACCTTGGAAACGCTTTGGTCAACCTGCCGGGACGGATGCCGGACGCGATCGCCCAATATGAAACGTCCCTGCAAATCGATCCTAATTCAGCTGAAGCCCATTACGACCTGGCCAGTGCCCTGGTCGACCTGCCGGGGCGCCTGTCTGACGCGATCACCCACTACGAAGCAGCCGTGCGCCTCGAACCCAATTGGGCGGAGATCCATAATAATTTCGGCTATGCCTTGACCAAAGCGCCCGGGCGCTTGCCCGACGCCGTCGCCCAATTTGAAACCGCCGTGCAGCTCGATCCCAACTCGCCCAAAGGTCACAAAAACCTGGGAAATGCCCTGCTCGACCTCTACGGGCGCGTGCCCGATGCCATCGCCCAATTTGAAATCGCCGCACAGCTCGATCCCAATTCTGCCGAAACGCATTTTGACCTGGCCAGAGCCTTGGCCAGCGAGCCCGGCCGCCTGCCCGAAGCCGCTGCCCAATACGAGGCCGGACTACGAATCGCACCAGACGATGCCCATGCGCACGACAATCTTGGCCGTGTCCTGGTCGGATTGGACCGGCGGCCCGAGGCCATCGCGCAGTATGAGCTGGCACTGCAGATCGATCCCGACGATGCCTACGCCCGCGCGAATCTGGACCAGTTGCGACCGGCAAAGGGAAAATAATATCCCGCCGCCTCATTCATGGTCTTCGCTCCTGGGTTCGAACTTGGAGGTGCGGGCCAGTTTCTCCCACAGGGCGCGTTCCTCCGCCGTCACCGAGACCGGCGTTCGGATCCGCGCCGTGGCATAAAGGTCGCCGCGGGTGCCGTCTTCCCGCGGCAGGCCGAGTCCGCGCAAACGCAGCTGGGTTCCGGCCGCAGTGCCGGGCGGCACGCGAAGCGAGGTGGGCCCGTCGAGCGTGGGGATTTTCGCCTGCACCCCGAGCACCGCTTCCCACGGCGCGAGGTCGAGGTCGTAATAAAGGTCGGTCCCTTGCACGCTGAAGTCGGGATGCCGCGCGAGGCGCACCCGCAGGTAGAGATCGCCCGCGGCGCCGCCGCCATGCCCTGCCCCGCCCTGGCCGGCCAGGCGGATGCGCTGGCCTTCGTGCACTCCGGCCGGGATGCGCACATTATAGGTATCCTTTCGTTCAGTACTGCCATTGCCACCCGGCCGCCGCAAGGTCACCTTGCGCTTCGAACCGCGCAGGGCCTCCTCCAGCGTAACGAGGAGGTCGGCTTCGACATCCTGGCCTTGGTGCGCAAACGCTTCCCCGTCGCCGTCCATTTGGCCCGGCGCCCGGCGGAAGGAGCCAAAGCCTTCCCGCCCGCCACCAAAGAACGACTCGAAAAAATCGCTGTAGCCGGTGCCGCCAAATTCGAAATCGGGCCCGCCCTGGGGCGAGCGCGTCCGGGCGCGATTGCCTCCACGGGGGACAGACGGGCCGCCGCCGTCCTGCCAGTTCGCCCCCAATTCGTCGTAGCGCCGGCGTTTCTCCGGGTCGCTCAGGACTTCGTAAGCTTCATTGATCTCCTTGAATTTCACCTCCCCGGCAGCCTTGTTCTTGGCCACGTCGGGGTGATGGATGCGCGCGAGTTTGCGGAACGCCTGCTTGATTTCCTCCGCCGGGGCGGTGCGGGGCACGCCCAACGTTTCGTAGTAGTCTTGGAATTTTACAGCCATGAGGATGAAGAGCCGTGCGGTTATAGCGGTTTAAAAACTAGCGTAGCCACGAAGGATCACAAAGAACACACCGAGTAACCTTTTTTTTCGTTCTATGTGATCTTTTGTGGCAAGAAATTCGTCCGGCCGCTTATCAAGCGTCCAAGCCCATCCTCGCCGTGGTCCAGGCGATATGGCTACGGTTTTATTTCAAATGCTCTAGCAGCCGGTTGGAGAATCGCATCGAGCCTATCTGCATTAGCCGGTTTTGCAATCCCGGCAACCGCACGGTGAGATTAAAAGCTCACCCCACCAACGCCACGGCTGCTGAGGCGCAGACGACACCGAGATAAACACCGGCAATCATGTCGCTGATGAAATGGTAGTCGGCGTCAAAGAGCCCGATTGCGACGGCCAGGATCGGCAACACACACAGCCACCGCCAACGGCGGGCCCGTTGCCACAGGACGGCAAACGGAGCCGTGATCAACGTCATGTGGCCCGATGGGAATGATCCCCAGCCCGTGCCGCCATGGAAAAAGTGAAACCCAAACTCGCCGTCCTTAATCCAGGAGGGGTTGTTGTCGATCCAGCTTTCCGGCCACGTCCGGCCAAAGACATACTTAAGCGCATTCTTCAGGGCGAACGCGAATACCGCAGCCAGGCAACAGGCGATCAGTGTCTTACTCCAACCTTTTGGCCGCCAGCCAAGCCCGGCGGCAAGGCCGGCGAGGACAAGACCGGCGGCGGACAGACCCACCATGGCCACCGGCAGGACAGGGTTCACCAGCCAGCTAAGCCACGGGAAAACGACGATGCCGCGAAGCGTGTCATGGGCCCAGTTCGAAGCCGGCCGGTCAACAAAGGCAATGGACAGGCCGACCAGAACAACCGCGAGCAGCCCTCCCCAAAAAAGCCGGCGAAGAGGATTCGAATTGGCGCGTGTGACCATGGTGCAAAAAGCAGAACACTCCAACAGGGGTCAAAGCGCAGTCAAATTATTCTCGTTCCCCTGCTTTCTTCACCGATGCATTCGATTTGAGATAACGTGGAAGAGAACGAAGAATAAGCATGAATCGGATCTGCCCGCCTGCGATGCGTAGTTGCCAATCCGCCCTTCCTGGCTGAAGTTCTTCCCTTTTATGAGCGACCTCGACGACCTTTACCAGCAGGTCATCCTCGACCACAACCGCCGGCCGCGCAACCGCGGCAAGCTGCCCACCGCCAACCGCGTGGCCCACGGCGACAATCCGTCGTGCGGCGACCAGTGCAGCGTCTTCCTGCGGCTCGATGGCGACCGCATCGCCGACATCGCCTTCGACGGCGAGGGCTGCGCCATCTCGCAAGCTAGCGCGTCGGTCATGACCACGCGCCTCAAGGGCAAAACCACGGCCGAGGCACAGGCGCTCTTCGACGAGTTTCACCAGGTCATCTCCACCGGCCAGGCGCCCGACGAATTCAGCGAGCTCGCGGCGTTCGCCGGCGTGCACGCCTACCCGGCCCGCATCAAATGCGCCACCCTCGCCTGGCACGCCGCACTCGAGGCGATCAAACAGCCCGACACGGCCAAACCCTGAACCGAACCGGTTTTTAACCGCGAATGAACGCTAATTGACGCTAATAAAACCAAAGCCTCGGATTTTATTTACCACAAACGGATTTAAACAGGAAACCCGGGAGCCAGGAATTAAGCACTGGTCATGGGAAATTCGTTATTCGCGGTTAATCTAAACGCTACCTTTTCATTTCATCTTCATGTCAACCTGGACCGATCTCCGAGCGCAGTTTCCGGCCCTGCACCAAACCATGCAGGGCGGCAAACCGCTCGTCTACCTCGACAACGCCGCCACCACGCACAAACCGCGCGCGGTGCTCGATGCACTCGCGCGTTTCTACGAGCGCGACAACGCCAACGTCCACCGCGGCCTGCACGCGCTCTCGATGCGCGCGACCGACGCCTACGAGGCGGCCCGCGCCCGCCTGGCCAGATTCATCAACGCGGCCGAGCCGGCCGAGATCATTTTCACGCGCGGCACGACCGAATCGATCAACCTCGTGGCCGCGAGCTGGGGCGGCGCCAACCTGAAAAAGGGCGACGTCATCCTCCTCACCGAGATGGAGCATCACTCCAACCTCGTGCCATGGCAGCTCGTCGCCCAGCGCACCGGCGCCTCGCTCCGCTTCGTGCCCGTGACCGGCGACAACGGCTTGCTCGACCTTTCGCAGCTCGACCGCCTGCTCACGCCCGAGGTCAAAATTTTCGCCTTCACCCACATTTCAAACACGCTGGGCACGATCAACCCCGTGGCGGAACTTTGCGCGCGCGCAAAAAAAGCCGGCGCGGTCACCGTCGTCGATGCGGCGCAGTCCGCCGGCCACCTGCCGCTTGATGTCCGGGCGATCGGCTGCGACTTCCTCGCTTTCAGCGGCCACAAGATGGCCGGCCCCACCGGCATCGGCGTGCTTTACGGTCGCCGGGCGCTGCTCGACGCCATGCCGCCATGGCAGGGCGGTGGCGGCATGATCGCATCGGCCGATTTCCTGGAGAGCCGGTGGAAGCCCGCGCCCGAGCGCTTCGAGGCCGGCACGCCCAATGTCGCCGACGCCGTCGGCCTGGCCGTGGCCTGCGATTTTCTCGATTCGCTCGATTGCGCCGCCATCGCCAAGCACGACGGCGAGCTCGCCCGCGTCGCCTACGAAAAATTAAGCGAACTGCCCGGCATCCGCCTGCTCGGCCCGCGCAGCGGGCGCGGCGGCCTCGTGAGTTTCGCGCTGCACGATGTGCATGCGCACGACGTGGTGACGTTCGCCGACCAGGACGGCATCGCGCTGCGCGGCGGCCACCACTGCAACCAGCCGCTCATGCGGAAGCTCGGCCTCACCGGCACCACCCGTGCAAGTTTTTATGTTTACAACACGCCCGGTGAAATCGACGTGCTCGCGACCAGCCTGCGCCGCATCGTGAAGTTCTTTGCGGGATAATTTTTTCCGCGGATTACGCGGATGAGCACGGATGGGTAGCAGGATATCCAAACCTAGATGTGTTTGGGATCAGTGACAATCAATGTACATCAGTGGTTAAAACCGGGTTCGAATATCCGCGATCATCCGCGGGATCCGCGGGGGAAAATTAGCGATGATTAGCGTCAATTAGCGGTTCTCTAAATCACGCCTTTCAAAATCAGCTGCCAAATTAGACCGAGCGCGCCGCCCGCGAACACGATGGGAATGATGCCGACCTTGAAGCGTTGCATGGCGAGGAAGGCCACCAGCGCCACCGTGAGCGCGAACCAGTCCACCGGCGCATTTTTTGGAAAAATCACGTGCCCGGCAAACCACACGGCGAGGTTCAAGATCACGCCCACCACGGCCGCCGTCACCGCCGTGAGCGCGGCATTCAGCCGGGGATGCCTGCGCATCCGCTCAATGTGCGGTGCGCCCAGAAAAATCCAGATGAAGCACGGCACGAACGTCACCCAGGTCGTCAGCGCCGCACCGAGCGTCGCCGCTAGGAGCGGTGGCAGCGCACCGGGATGGTTCCAGCCGCCGAGGAAGCCCGCGAATTGCAGCACCATGATGAGCGGGCCCGGCGTGGTCTCCGCCAGGCCAAGGCCGTCGAGCATCTGTGGCGCACTCAACCAGGAAAATTTCTCCACCGCCTGCTGGGCCACGTAGGGCAGCACCGCGTACGCGCCGCCAATGGTAACCATCGCCGCCTTGCTGAAAAAAAATCCCTCGCGCGCGAGCGCGCTGTTCCATCCCTGCCACAGTCCCACCGCCACCACCGGTGCAAACCAAAGCAACCCGCCCACGATCACGACGCGCAGCGAGTAAAGCCAGGCCGCGCCCGGCCTGTCCGCCATCTCGTCCGCCGTGGCTTCAGCGAAGGCGGAAGCCTTGGCTTTTCCGTGAACTCCCATCGGCACCGTGGACAGCTTGCTCCATCCAAAAAAGTTTCCGCCGAAGAATCCCAGCACGCCCGCCCCGAGCACGATGGCGGGAAACGGGGCATGCAGGAAAAAAATCGTTCCAAACGCCACCGCGGACACCGCCCAGTGCATGGGGGTCTTCAACGATTTTTTCCCGATGCGCAGCATCGCGGCGGCGACGATGGCGATGACGGCGGGTTTCAGTCCGTAAAAAATCGCCGCGATCCACGGCAGCGTACCGCAACTCACATAGATCAGGCTCAGCAACCACAATATCACCACAGACGGCAGCACAAAGAGCACGCCCGCGGCCAGCCCGCCACGGGCACGGTGCAGCAGCCAGCCGCAATAGATCGCGAGCTGTTGCGCCTCCGGCCCGGGCAGCAGCATGCAATAGTTGAGCGCGTGGAGAAAATGCTCCTGGTCGATCCATTTCTTCCGGTCGACGAGCTCCGCCTGCATGATGGCGATTTGTCCCGCCGGCCCGCCGAAGCTGATGAAACCGAGCTTCAGCCAAAAGCGCAGGGCCTCGCGAAACGTGGGAGCGGCAGACATGCGGAAAATGACGAATGCAGAATGACGAATGACGAGTAAAAACGCTGAAAGACGAACGCCGGATGACCAAATACCAACGAGTAGCTACCAATTACCAGGCCCCCCAATGACAAATGACCAGTAACCAATCACTCATCACGGTATCTTCAACTGCATCCCGATCTTGAGGTCATTTTCGCTTTTCATCACATCGCGGTTTGCGGCGTAGAGGTCGCGCCATTTGCTCCGCGTGCCATAATAATGCTGGCTGATGTTCATGAGGGTGTCGCCCTTCTCCACCGTGTGGGTGTGGCCTGACGCGACCGGGGAAAAGTTCATGACCGGACGCGCCGCGGGAGGCGCCGCGACCGGTCGTTCCGTGGCCATCGGGGCGCGTGTGATGACGGGCGGCGGCGTGTCCGCAGCCGTGTCGGACTCCGGCTGGGCGGGCGGCGGGCTGGTCCCGGCGGTCTCGCCGGCCGGTGCCGGCCGGTTGGCACGGAGCGCGGCAAGCTCGCTCTTGAGCGCATCGTTTTCCTTCTGCAAGCGGTCAACGACATCGCTGAGGTCGGGCTGCATGGCATCGCTACCGAGGGGTTGGCCGGGCAGTGTGCGCGCAAAATCCCGCATGCAGGCGACAATGCGCCCACGCACGAGACTGGCCTGCTGGCTGTTCGGGCTCAGCTCGAGATATTTTTTGTAGTAGTAAATGGCGGTGATCGGATCCTTGACGTGGTCTTGGTAAAGCAGGCCGGCTTCGAGGTGCGACTCCGGCGCCTCCTCGCCGCGCTTCGCGATAATTTTTAAAAACGCCCCCAGGGCTTCCTGGTCGCGGCCTTGTTGCTCAAGGGATTTGCCGCGCTGGTAGGCGGGATCGTCCTTCTCCGTCGCATAGGGAGATTCGTCGTTGCGCGCGCAACCGGCCAGCAGGATCAGGACACCAAACACAAGTGGAAGAAACGGACAATAACGGATCATCGGAAAAGAAATTGAACCAGAGGGAAAGTTAGACGTAACTTCCGCAAGCCGTTCAAGCAACTCAAACCCTAAATATGCCGCTCGATTCAAAATCCGCGCTCGCCCGCGCCCGCACCTGCCTCGCCATCGAGAGGGACGCGCTCGCGGCCACGGCAGACAGCCTGGGCGGGGAATTTGTCAGCGTCGCGCGCGCGATCGACGAAGTGACCGTGGCCGGCGGAAAACTGCTTTTCAGCGGCGTGGGCAAGTCCGCGCACATCGCGCAAAAGCTCGCGGGCACGTTCAACAGCACGGGCATCTCCTCGTGTTTTCTCGATGCCACCCAGGCGTTGCACGGTGACCTCGGCCTGTGCGCGGAGGGCGACCTTGCAATTTTGCTCAGCAACAGCGGCCAGACCGAGGAAATCGTGCGGCTCGTGCCCGTGTTGAAACGCTTTGGCGTGAAAATTATCGCGCTCACGAGCGCGACGGAATCGGACCTCGCCCGCACGGCCGATCTCAAGCTCATTTACCGCGTGCCCCGCGAGGCGTGCCCGCTCGACCTTGCGCCCACCGCCAGCACGACGGCCGCGCTCGCGCTCGGCGACGCGCTGGCCATGGTGCTGCTCGAGGGCCGCGGGCTCACCCGCGACGATTTCGCCAAGTTTCATCCCGCCGGCACACTGGGCCTGCAGCTCCTGCTCCGGGTGAAGGACATCATGCGCACGGGAGACCGCACGCCCGTCGCCAAGCACACCGTGACGACGCAGGAAGCCATCCTGGCCATGACCAAGGCCAAGGCCGGCAGCATCGCGCTGGTCGATCCCAAGACCCGCAAGCTCACGGGCATCCTGACCGATGGCGATTTTCGCCGCAGCGCGCTGACCGGCCCGGATTTTTTGAAGAAGCCGGTCTCCACTTTCATGACGCGCTCGCCGAAGACGATCACAGAGGACGCGCTCGTGGTCGATGCGTTGCGACTGTTCGGACAGCACAAGATCGACGACCTCATCGTGGTGGATGCGCGCGGCAAACCCGTCGGCCTGATCGACGGCCAGGACCTGCCGAAGCTGAAAATCGTGTAATATTT
>DATMNP010000031.1:0-14629 GCA_035568935.1 Opitutaceae bacterium
AGCCGCGGATCGCGCTCAAAAATATGGTAGGTTTCCTCCGACCAGATGATCGGTGCGTTTGGGTCGAGCGGGCGCTGCCAGTGCCCGATCCGCGCGAATTGCTGGGCCTCGGCCAGGATGGACTTGCTCTCGATCAACTCCCGCGCCTGCCGCGCAATGCGCCGCCGCAGCTGCTGCTGGCGCATCAGGGCCCAGAGCGTGACCAAAAGCACGACGGCAAGCGTTGCCGCCACGTAAGCAATAAGCTCATGGAAGGAGAATTTTCGGGGTTCAAGCCAGTCGAACCATTTGCCATAGATTTGGTCGAATTCGCCCGTGCGATGCAGGATCGCGAGGCCTTCGTTGAGCTGGGCGAGGATCGGTTCGTTTCCATGGGCCACGGCAAACCCGAAACGCATCGTGGAGTCGTCCGCCAAGGAGCTGCCGACCCTGATGTTGTGGAAACCGAAATGGTTTATCAGTGACAAGCCGCTCAACCGCGATAGCAGGACGGCATCGCAGTCGCCGGCCTCAAGCAGCCGCAAGGCCTTTTCATTGCTGGTGACATTGATCAGCGCTTTGCTGATGCCATGCTGCAAGGCATAGTTCTGTCCGGCATGGCCGGCTGCTATGCGCGCATGTTTGGCGCATAGATCGTCGAAGCTGGAAAAGCGGGTGTCATCGCTGCGGACAAAAAATGCCCCCGGCAGCGTGAGGTAGGGTACTGAAAATTCCAGATAACTGTTTCGTTCGGTGGTTTGCAGGCAGAAGTGCCGGATGGTGGACTCACCGTTGCTGTTCCAGCGATTGATCTCAGCCGTCGATGGATTGCGGTGGTACGACACTTTGAAATTCATCACCCGCGCCACGGCGTCGAGGAGATCCACGGCAAAACCAGACGCTTGGCCTGAATCGCCGGTAAATGAATATGGGTAGCTGTCGGACTTTAAGATTACGTGATAGACATGTCCTGGCTTGGAAGGGGATGCATCCGGCGTTGGCGTCGGCTCCGCGCGCAGGTTGATCCACAAGCCGGGCGATAGGCATAAGCAAATCAGCATCCACCAACGGGAACACAAAATGCCAGCGGCGCGCTTGCGAACCGGAGCCCTGCGTTGCTTGGGACAATTCACTGGACTGGCATAGCGCAAAAAATGGCGCCGAGGCAAGAGCTACCGCGGTTTTTCGCCGGAGCGCATGCAGGGAAGTTTGCCTCGATGACGTTGCGTTGTATCTTGAAGGCAGCCTCTGGTGTGACGTCGTGCCGGCCAACCCATCCTGTTACGTTACTGGACTCTTGCCTTTGATTCAGGAATAAGGCGTACTGGCATCAAATAGAAACGAGCGTTTGCGCGCGCTTGTGCTTGGTCGCAGGTGAATCCGCGCAAGCTGATTTTCCGTCGAGCCATCCCCTTTATGATCTCTCCTGCCACCATCCTTGTCGTGGACGACGAAGCGCACAGTCGCACGGTCCTCGTCAACATGCTCAAGCAGGATAAATACCTGGTGATTACCGCCAGCGATGGCCGAGAGGGGCTGGCCGCCGCCGCCGCCCACCGGCCCGATGTCATGCTGCTTGACGTGATGATGCCCGGGCTTGATGGCTACGAAGTTTGCCGCCTGCTGCGCGCTGATCCCATGCTCCTGCACATGCCCGTGCTGCTGATCAGCTCACTCTCCGACCGCGAATCCAGGCTGCGGGGACTGGAGCAGGGAGCCGACGACTTTATCACCAAGCCGTTTGATACGGTCGAGCTGCGTACGCGCTTGCGTTCCATCACCCGTCTCAACCGCTTTCGCCGGCTTTCGGAAGAACGCGCGCGCTTCGAGCAGGCGCTCGCCTGTGCTCCCGATGGCGTCGTGTTGACGGACACCGAAGGCGCCGTGCTTTTCGCCAACAACGCGTTTTGCCGCCTGTTCGAAGAGGGATCGCCGCCAGCGGAATTTTTTGACTACCTGCCTGAGGCGACCCAGGGCATGTTGCGCGAGCAACTTCGCGGGCTCACGGACGTGACGATGCGCGTGGGCCCGTGCGAGACGGCAGTTTTGCACCCGCGTCGTCCGGGCACACTCCTTGAGATCACCGCGGCGAGCCTCTTTTGGGAGGGACACCCTGCCTGGCAATTCAACATCCGCGACATCACGGAGAAGAAGCAGCTTGAGACGCAGCTCATGCAGGCCCAGCGCATCGAGCTGCTCGGCCAGCTGGCCGGCGGCATTGTGCACGATGTCAACAACCTGCTCGGCTTCATCATTGGGAATTCGCAATTGTTCCAAGACGAGCACCCGGCTTTGCCGTCGGATCGGCTGACCGCGATCGTGGCTGCCGCGCAGCGTGGCGCCGGGCTGTTAAAGCAGCTTCTGCTGTTCGCCCGCGGGGAAGACGGTGAAATGCTGCCGGTGGACCCCGTCCTGCTCATTGGCGAAGTCGCGGGCATCGCGGAACAAACTTTCGGGCGCAAGATAGCCGTCACGATCGACCTCGGTTCCAATTTGCCCGACATCATGGCCGATTCCAACCAGCTGCACCAAGTGCTGATGAACCTGTGCGTGAACGCCCGCGATGCCATGCCCGAGGGCGGTTCGCTCTGTCTCAGGGCGTCGCTTCGCACGGTCGGAGCAGAGCAAGTCCACGCGCTGGGGCCGGATGCGAAGGCGGGTGATTATGTCGTGCTTTCGGTGCGCGACACCGGCACGGGCATGTTGCCATCGGTGCAGGCGCGGATTTTCGAGCCGTTTTACACGACCAAGAAAAAGGGCACGGGCCTTGGCTTGGCGACGGTCCTGCGCGTGATCAAGCGCCACCGCGGTTTTGTCACGGTCGACAGCAAAGTCGGCGCCGGCACCTGCTTCTCATGCCATTTTCCCGTGATCGCGAGTCCAGCGCCAGCGCCCGGTGGCGTGATGAGTTCGAGCGGAGCCAGGGCCTGATGCGCCTTGGAAGTCGTTCGCTCCGCTCGGACGCTTAGTAAGCGGTCAGCCGAATTTTTCGCCACGAAAGATCACATGGAGCGCAAAGAAAGGTTGTTCTCGGTGTTCTTTGGGATCCTTCGTGGCTGCACTCATTTTTGAACCGCCCTAAATATCCTCACAGGTTTGCCTCGACCGATTCCGCGTGCCGGTTGTGCCAGCGGCCGAGCACGCGGCGAAAAATTTCATCGGGTGAGAGGCCGTGCGCGGCGCGAAGCTGCTCGACGCTGCTGCCGTGCTCGATGAATTTGTCGGGCCAGCCAATGCGCTCGACGACGGCCGGGCAGTCGGCATCCTGCAGCGCCTCCAGCACCGCACTGCCGAAACCGCCCGCGACCACATGGTCTTCCATCGTCACGAGCAGCGGCACGACGGCGGCGTGGCTGAGCAGCAGGTTGCGATCGAGGGGCTTGACGAAGCGCGCGTTGACCACGCCGACGCTGAGGTTTTCCTGCGCGGCGAGCCGCTCGGCGAGCTTGAGGGCATCCGGCACCATCGAGCCGAGCGCCCAGATCATGATGTTCGAGCCCTGGCGGAGGACCTCGGCCTGCCCGAGGGGCAGCACCGCCGGCTGGTCCTTGATTTTTACGCCCGTGCCGGCGCCGCGCGGGTAACGGATGAATGCGGGGTAAGGGAGTTGCAGCGACGTGTGCAGCATGTCCACGAGTTCGTCCTCGTCCTTCGGCTGCATGAGCACGCAGTTGGGCACGCAGCGCGCGTAGGCCAGGTCGAAGAGGCCGTGGTGCGTCGGGCCGTCGTTGGGCGAAAGCCCCGCGCGATCCATGCAGAAAACGACGGGCAGGTTTTGCAGCGCGACATCGTGGATGATCTGGTCGTAGGCGCGCTGGAGAAACGTCGAGTAAACCGCCACGACCGGGCGAAAGCCCTTGGTCGCCAGGCCGGCGGCGAAGAGCACCGCGTGTTCCTCGGCGATGCCGACGTCGAAAAACTGCTTGGGGCACGCCTCGGCGAGATGGGAAAGGCCGGTGCCGCTCGGCATCGCGCCGGTGATGCCGGCGATGCGGGGGTCGGCCCTGGCGAAGCGCGCGAGTGCGTGGCCAAAAACATCCTGGTAGTTCGGCGGCGTGCCGGGCGCGGTTTTTTTGCTTTCGCCGGTGACGGGGTTGAACGGGCTCGCGCCGTGGAATTTTTCCGGGTGCTGTTGCGCCACCGCGAGGCCGCGGCCTTTTTTGGTCAGCACATGGAGCAGCACGGGTTGTTCGCAATGCAGCGCAAACTCCAGGTTCCTGACCAGGCGGTCGATGTCGTGGCCGTCGACGGGGCCGAGGTAGCGCAGGCCGAATTTTTCGAAGATCGACGAGCCGACGAAGAAGTCCTTCGTCTCGAGTTTCCACCGGTGGTAGATGCGGTTCATTTTTACGCCGACGGGAAAACTCGTGAAGAACGCCTCGAGGTCGGTGTGGACCTTGTTGTAAGTCGGGTTGGTCGAGAGATGGTTCAGGTAACGCGACATGGCCCCGACGTTTTTGGCGATGGACCATTCGTTGTCGTTGAGGATGACGATCAGGCGCTTCGTGGTGCTCGCGATGTTGTTGAGCGCCTCGAGCGTGATGCCGCAGGTGAAGGCCGCGTCGCCGCACAGTGCGACGACGTTTTCTTGCGTGCCGCGCAAGTCGCGCGCCACGGCCATGCCGAGCGCGGCACTCAGGGCGGTGCCCGCGTGGCCGGCCCCAAAGGCATCGTGCCCGCTCTCGGCCCGGTAGAGGAATCCGCTCGCCCCGTCGCTCTGGCGCAATTTCTTGAAAAACTCGCCCCCGCGGCCGGTCAGCAGCTTGTGCACGTAGCCCTGGTGTGCGACGTCGAAGACAAGCTGGTCTTCCGGCGTGGTGAACACCCGGTGCAGCGCGATGGTCAGCTCGACCACGCCGAGGTTGGGGCCGACGTGCCCGCCGTTGCGCGAAGTCACGGCGATGATCTCGTCGCGGATTTCCTGCGCGAGACGCGGCAGTTGCCCGGCCGGCAGGGCTTTGACATCGGCCGGGCCCCGGATGCCGTCGAGCAGGCGGGGGGGCAAAGGGCCGGAAGCTGGATCGCTCATGGAAAAATACGCGGCAAAAACTGGCCGCCCGTTAGGAATCGGTTCGTTCCGTCTCAAACTTCGCAAACACCTCGCCGCCATTCTGTTTTTTGAGTTGCTCGATTTTCATCTCGGCCTCCTTGAGGCGCAGCTCGCAAACCTTGAGCAGTTTGCTGCCTTCCTCAAATTGGGCCAGCAGCTCGGCCAGCGGCACCTCGCCCGATTCCATCGATTCGACGATGCCTTCAAGTTTGGCCAGCGCGGCCTCGAAACTGAGCTTCGACTCCTTGGATTCTTTGGTGTCCACCCGGCTACTTTGTGCCGCCAAACGGGGTTTTCAATCAAAAGGTAAGTGGAGTGGTTTGTTAATATTCTTGCAATCAGGGTAGGGCGCGACCGCCGCGCGTGAGCATCATTCTCGTGCTCGTTCTCTTACTCATTCTCGATGCGGGTGTTTGGAGAATGAGTACGAATATGAGAACGAGTACGATTTAGCTCCCCTGCACATTTCAGTTGGCCCGTGCGCGAAATGCGCTGAACTGCGCGAATGGCCATCATTTTCACTGCTATACTCATCGTCATGCGTCTCGCCGCCGAACTCTGGCTCAATGGGCTCAACCGCCGCGAAGTGCTGCGTCATGCGGATGCCGCACCGCCGGCCGTCGCGGCCATCATGGATGCGCCAACGTACGAGAAGGCCGTGGCTTACACGCTGGCCAAAGACCGGCTGGCGCGGTGGACGCTGGTTTTCGATGCGGGCCTGCTCGCGCTCGCGGTCTTCAGCGGCGTGCTGCCGTGGCTCTTTGCGCGGGTGGACGCGTGGGCGCCCGGGCAGGCGTGGAGCGGCGCGTGGTTTATTTTGATCGCGGGCGTGCTGCTGAGCCTGCCGGGGCTGCCGTTCGAATGGTGGGAGCAGTTTCGCCTCGAGGAGAAGTTTGGTTTCAACAAGAGCACGCCGCGGCTGTGGATCGTGGACAAACTGAAGGGTCTCGCGCTGGCGGGTGTCATCGGCTTTCCGCTGTTGTGGGGCTTGTTCGCGCTGGTGCGCGCGGTGGGCGGCACCTGGTGGTTGTGGGGCTGGGTGCTGATGTTCGCGTTTCAGATGCTGATGCTCGTGCTTTATCCAAAATTCATCCTGCCGCTCTTCAACAAACTCACGCCGCTGCCCGAGGATGAACTGCGCGCGCGGCTGCTCGCGCTGGCGGAACGCACGAAATTTCATGCGCAGACCATCCAGGTGATCGATGGTTCAAAGCGATCAGGACATTCCAACGCGTTTTTCACCGGCTTCGGGCGCTTCCGGCGGATTGTGCTGTTCGACACGCTCATCGCGCAACTGGCGCCCGAGGAACTCGAGGCTGTGCTCGCCCACGAGATCGGCCACTACCGGCTCGGGCACATCCCGCGCATGCTGGCGGTTTCGGCGGCGCTGCAGCTGGGCGGCTTCGCGGTGCTGGCGTGGCTGGCGCAAAGCACGTGGTTTGCCCCGGCGTTCGGCTTTCCACCCGGTGTGCTGGCCCCGGTATTTTTGCTTTTCGGCCTGCTCGGCGGGCTGGTGATATTCTGGTTTTCGCCGATCGGAAACTTTTTCTCGCGTCGGCACGAATACCAGGCGGATGCCTTTGCCCGCGATGCGCTGGGCGCGCCCGCGCCGATGGTCGGGGCGTTGCGCAAGCTCGCTCAGAAAAACCTGAGCAACCTCACGCCGCATCCGATCTTCAGCGGGTTTTATTATTCGCATCCGACCCTCGTGGAGCGCGAGCAGGCGCTGATAAAAGGCTGAAGGGCTGAGGGTTGGCCAATGACGAATTCCGAATGGCGAATGACGAATGCGGGGTAAAACGACCAACTGCCAAATACCAACTACTGTGAGGCGAGCGACGTCCCATATCCAGAGAACAATTACGATCGGCGTTTTTTTCGTCGCGGTGCTGGCCTCCGCTTCTGCACTCGCCGACTCTTTCACCCTCGCCACCTACAACATCGAGAATTACACCGCGACCGACCGCATGACCCCCTCGGGTTACCGGCAGGACTACCCGAAACCCGAGTCGGAAAAAACCGCCCTGCGCGCCGTCATCCACGCGCTGCATGCCGACGTGCTCGTGCTGCAGGAAATGGGGCCGCAGCCTTTTCTCGACGAGTTGCAGCGCGATCTGGCCAAACAGGGCGACGATTATACCCATGCCTTTTTGGTCGATGGGCCCGATCCTGAACGGCATGTGGCCATACTCTCGAAGCGGGTCTGGAAGGCAGTGACGCCGCACCCGGACTTGGAGTTTTCGTACCGCGGCAGGATGGAAAAAGCGAAGCGGGGCCTGCTCGAGGTGACGTTCGCGGCGGCCGGCGGCGATTTCACGCTCTGGGCGGTGCACCTGAAAAGCAAGCTGACGGAGGATGACGATGCGAATGACCCGCAGTCGGCCAATTTGCGGGCGGCCGAAGCGATGGCGGTTCGCCGGACGATCCTGGACGAATTTCCCGATCCGGTTTCGGCACGGTTTGCCATCCTGGGTGATTTCAACGACGGCAAAGGCAGCAAGCCGGTGCAGGATCTCCTGCGGCTTGGCCGGACCAATATCACGTACATGGTGCCAGCCACTGACTCGCACGGCGAAGTCTGGACGGAGTTTTACGCCAAACAGGAAATTTATTCCGGCTTCGACCACGTCCTCGTGTCGCCCGGCCTGCGTGGCGCGGTGCGCAATGGCCGAGCCAGTATTTTCGATGCACCGGAGGTTTCGCAGGCGAGCGACCACCGTCCGGTGGTGGTGACGCTGGATTTTCCGTAGCAGCGCGTCGGACCTCGCCTCCACGCTGCTAGATCATTTTCACGCCGATTCGCGTGGTCTTCAGGCGGCGGTAATTGCTTTTTCATGGATACGAACCGAGAGCGCGTCGGGAGACACGCTCCACCTATAAAAAAGCTCTGCGGACTCTGCGCTACCTCTGCGATCTCTGCGTTAAAAATAAACCCCGTCTCAGTTATGCGCGGAGCCGGCTTCTTCATAAACGCCGAGGTGGCGGTAACGCGCGTAGCGGGTTTCGCGCAATCTCTCAGGCGAAAGGGAGACCAGGTCGTTGAGGTGTTTTTGCAGCGCGTACTTGAGCGCGGCCGCAGCCTGGTCGGGATTGTTGTGCGCGCCACCGAAGGGTTCGGAGATGATTTCGTCCACGATGCCGAGTTTTTCGAGGGTGTCGGCATTGAGCTTGAGGGCCTCGGCCGCCTTGGCCGCGGCGTCGCGGTCTTTCCAGAGGATGGCGGCACATCCTTCAGGTGAAATGACCGAGTAATAGCTGTTTTCGAAAATGAGCACGCGGTCAGTCACGCCAATGCCGAGCGCGCCGCCCGAGCCGCCTTCGCCGACGATGACGCAGAGGGTGGGCGTGCGCAACATGGCCATTTCGCGGAGGTTGACGGCGATGGCCTCGGCGACGTGGCGTTCCTCGGAGCCAATGCCGGGGTAGGCGCCGGGCGTGTCGATGAAGCTGAGGACGGGCAGGCCGAATTTTTCGGCGAGGCGCATCAGGCGGAGCGCCTTGCGATAGCCTTCGGGCTGGGGCATGCCGAAGTTGCGCTCGATTTTTTCCTTGGTCTCGCGGCCTTTCTGCTGGGCGATGACCATGACGGGCTGGCCGGCAAAAAACGCCGTGCCGCCGACGAGGGCGCGGTCGTCCTTGAACTGGCGGTCGCCATGGAGCTCCTGGAAGTTTTCACAGATAAGGCCGACGTAATCGAGCGCATAGGGGCGCTTCGGGTGGCGGGCGATCTGCACGCGCTGCCAGGGCGTGAGGCTGGTGTAAATGGCGCGCTGGGTCTCGGCGAGTTTGCGCTCGATGGCGGAAATCTCGGAGGAGACGTCGAGGTCGTTCTCGAGCGTCTGCTGGTGGAGATGCTCGATCTGTTTCTCAAGTTCGCGCAGGGGCTTTTCGAACTCGAGCGTGTAAGAGGGTTTGTCCATGAAACGGGGAAGGCTACAAACTTGAAACGAAACCTGTCAACCGGGCTGGGGCCGCTCAAGCCGCCGGACCGGCGGCTTGGTCGGCGGGGTTCTGGAGTTGGTCTTTCCAGCTGAGAACCTTGGCGCGGGCACCGTATTTCTCGGCCGTGGCCTTGTCGCCTTTTTCCATGAAAATGCGCGAGAGCGTGGTGTGGATGAAGAGGTCATCGGGCCGCAGCGCGAGGGCGCGCTCGGCGGCGGCGGCGGCGGCATCGAGACGGCGCAGGGAAAAATTGATCTCGGCGAGGGCGTGCCACGCCTCGAAGGAATCGGGCCCGAGCGTCGTGGCGCGGTCGAGCTTGGCCAGGGCGGCGTCGGTGTCGCCGAGGGTGTAATCGAGCGTGGCGTCTTCGATCAGCGTCTGGAGGTCGGGTTGGGCCATTGGACAATTACGAATGACGAATGCAGAATGGCGAATGATCAACGCTGAACATTGAAGTCCAATGCACCAATTTCACGCTGCCTGCCTCGCCGTAGCTCGGAGAGCGAAGGCGGGAACGCTGAAACAAATCACCAAAATCTAACTGCAAACTACGAATGATCCGCCTTCGCCCATCGACAGGCTCAGGGCCTTGAGCTTGTCGAAACGGCTAAAGCTACGGCGGACAGGCCAATGACAAAGGACAAATAACCAATGACCAAGTTACTTCTGCAGGTCGGCCTCGATGTCGATGGTGACGGCGACATCGTCGCCAAGCGCCGCGCCGAGTATGGCAGGGCCGTTTACGCCGAAATCGGACTTGTTAAGCGTGGTGGTGGCTTCCCAGCCGGAAAGCTGTGCGCCATTCATGCCGGGACCGAAGCCGAGGGATGCAACATGCAGCACGACGGATTTGGTGACATCCTTGATGGTAAGATCGCCGGTCACGTCGAAGGTACTGTCGCCGTTTTTCTTCCACGACTTGCTTTTGAAGGTGATGGTGGAGAATTTTGCGGCATCAAAAAAATCGGGCGTCTTGAGATGTGCATCGCGCTTGTCATTTTCGGTGTTGATGCTGGTGACATCGATGCTGGCTTCGACCGAACTATTCTCAAGATTGTCACGGTCAACCGTGATAATGCCGTCAAACTTGGTGAAACGGCCCGGCACTTTGCCAACAAAGTGGCGGATGCTGAACGTTACGGACGAGTGCACCGGGTCGATTTTATAGGTCTCGACGGCGGCGAGCGCGGCGGAGGTGAAGGCGAGGGCGGCGAAGAGGACGAGAAAACGTTTCATGTGGGTTTTGGATGGTTAAGCGGGAGCGACAACAAAAGCAGCTTTGCGCTTTCCGCAAGTGGGCAGATAGCGGGCCCATGCAGTGGGATTCACACTAATCTCTTTGTAACCACTGATGAACACTTATAGGCACTTATTTGATCCCGAACACGGACGCGATCCGTTTTTAACCGCTAATGAACGCTAATCGGGTACTGTGGACTGACCCGGATATGAATTGGCTGCGGAAAACGACTGTAGGCCGTCGTTGCGATCAGAAAACGCTGCCGCAGCGCTTTCTGGCGCAATCCGACGGTCTATACGGCTGCGGCCGTGGCCCGCCTAGCGGCACAGTTTTCCAGCGGCGCTATCAGCGCCCATCAGTGTAAATAAGTGGTTCCACAAAGATCGACAGTTTCCATTTTGCTTTTCCCTCCGCGTCTTTGCGACCTTAGTGTTCAAAATCCGATCCGAAATATTCGCGTCCATTCGCGGTTAAAAAGATCAGTGGTTCACAATATCAACATGGCGTCGCCATAGCTGAAGAAGCGGTACTCGTGCGCGACGGCCTCGGCGTAAATTTCCTTCAGCCATGCGATGCCGTCGGTCGAGCCGGGCGCGAGGAAGGCGGCGACGAGGCAGAGCAGGGTGGAGCGCGGCTGGTGAAAGTTGGTGATGAGCGCATCGACTCCGCGAAAGATGCGGGGCGGATGGATGAAAATGTCGGCTTCGGCGACGTGTGGGTGATCGGCCTCGCTCGATGGATTCGGCAGGCTCACCACGGGCGGGCTTCCTCCTTCGCCAAGGCTACGGAGGACAGGCAGGGCAGGCGCGGAATGGTTTTCCAGGAAGTCCTCGATGGCGCGCACGCTGGTGGTGCCCACGGCAATGCGCCGGCCGGCTCGCGACGGCAAGAGTGCGCGCTGAGTGGAGGGGGGGACCTCGTAAATTTCGCGATGGATGGTGTGCGACTCGACGGTGTCGGTGGCGATGGGGCGAAAAGTGCCGAGGCCGACGTGCAGCGTGAGGTCGGCGGTGTTCACGCCCTGCGCGGCGAGCGCGGTCAGGAGCGCGGGCGTGAAATGCAGCCCGGCGGTGGGTGCGGCCACGGCGACCTGCCGTGCGCGGTCGGCATAAACGGTTTGGTAGCGTTCGAGGTCGGCCGTCCGCTCATCGGGCGTGCCGCGGCGCTCGATGTAAGGCGGCAGGGGAACGTCGCCGAGGCGGTTGGCGATGACGGTGATGGGTTCGCCGGTGCGCGTGGTGAAGCCGACAAGCGCGCCGCCGCCGCTTTGCTGCTCGAGGATTTTCCCCTGAAAATCCCCGCCGGCATGCGCGAAGGTCGCGCCCACCGGCAATTTTTTCGCCGGGCGCACGAGGCACCACCAGGTCTCTGCGCCGCGGGCGGGTTCGGGCCGCAGCAGCAGGCATTCGATGGCGCCGCCGCTTGGACGAAAGGCGAGCAGCCGCGCGGGCAGGACAGCGGCGGTGTTGCGGAACAGCGTGTCGCCGGCGCGCAGAAATCGCGGCAGCTCGGCGAAGACATGGTGCGCGATGGAGTGCGCGGCGCGATCGACCACCAGCAGGCGCGACTGGTCGCGGCAGGCCGCGGGCGTTTGTGCGATGAGCCGCGCGGGCAGCTCGTAGTCGAAAAGTTCCGTGCGAAGGGTCACAGGCAAGAGATCACAGAAAAATCCCAAACGCCAAACGGCAAATCCCAAAAAAAGCCCAAGTGGCTGCCGCCAACAAGAGCCGCGCCGAAGTGGGGATTCTTAATTCCCGGGTTTCCTGGCGTTTGGTTATTGGCGCTTGTGATTTGCGCGCGTCAACGCGCGCCGGAGGCCCGCGAAGGCCGGGAAGCCAAGAGACCGGTCGTCGAATGCACCACCGCCGCCGCTTGCCCGATGGTCTGGGTGTGGATTATTGCCTGGGCCGCTGGAAATTCCCGGCCACGCGCTGGTGACGCGGCGGCAAAAGAGGCTTGCGCTCGCGGACCGGGCGGGTTTCTTCCACTGTTCCACTGATGCCAACATAGCTCAGTTGGTAGAGCAACGCTTTCGTAAAGCGTGGGTCGTCGGTTCAATTCCGACTGTTGGCTCCATCCTTCGCTCCTTCGGAGCTACGGATGGCACGGCCAGCCTTCGCCCTTCGGGCTACGGTTTGGCCGGCCGGTTTTCCGAGCAGCGCGGGGTGGCTTCACAAAAACTGATGCATGCGCCTTTTTTAAACGCAAAGGCGCAGAGGCGCAAAGAACCTGCTGAGGGATTCAAAGCCAGGAAGCATTCGCAATGACCAGCGCTTGATTCCTGATTCCCTGAGTTCCACATTAAACGGCCCTTTTCCTCGTTCAGTTCAAAAAAATGTTTGAGCAGGAAGTTCCGGGAAGTAGTCTGCGGGCATGTGCCTCAAAACCCGCCCCATTGCCCTGTTTGCGTTGTCCCTGTTCTTCCTGGCCAAGCTGGACGCCAGCACCCTGACGTGGGCAAAAGACAAGATAAGCACGGAAGTCATCGAAGGGGAACAACCAGAGGTGAAGGCGACCTTCCCTTTTAAGAACACGGGCGACCATCCCGTGACCATCCTCGGAGCACATCCCAGCTGCGGGTGTACCACGGCCGCGCTGACTAAAAAAACCTATGCTCCCGGCGAGAGCGGGGAGATCGCGGTGGTCTTTCATACGGCCGGCCGCATCGGCATGCAGGAAAAATTCATCACGGTCACGACCAATGAACCAAACCAAACGCCGACGAGGCTCCTCTTGGAAGTAAATATAAAGGAATATTTGTCGATCGAACCAAGATTGCTGAAATGGAAGCAGGGGGACAAACCATCGGAACAACAGGTGGCCCTTTCATGTTTGCCCTTGCACCCGATCACCGAAGTCATTGCGAAATGCGAGCCGACCGGAACTTTTGAAACCCGGATTGAAGTCGTTGAGAAAGGCCTCAAGTACAATCTGTACGTAAAACCGATCTCGACCGCGGAGCGGCAGAACGCGGTTCTAAAGGTCACGGCCAAGTTTGACAATAAAACAGAGCGGCAGACTGAATCGTATCTTTATGTGAACCCGCCCGGCATGAATCAGATGGATGATGACTGAGTCGAAACTAGGCCGACCAGGACTGTGATGGGCTCTCATCTGGGCAAACCGACGTGCCCTTTCTTTGCGCCCTTTGTGATCTTTTGTGGCTACCTCAAAGCTTGGCGAGGCATGTTTTAGCCACGAGAGATCACAAAGATCACAGAGAAAATCGCATCGCGATGGGTGTGACAGCCCATGGCACGGTTGTCGGGGCGAAGTGTGCCAAGGTGTGACAGGCTGGCCGCTTTTAGCGCGCGTCGCCGCAAATGAAAAGCGGCCAAAAAACTTTCTAATTACTTTCCTAAAGCGATTTGCGAATCTGTCAAAGGGTAGGGCACATGCATTGCTAACCAAGGGGCATGAGCCGTATTCTAGGTATCGATTTAGGCACCACCAATTCCTGCATGGCCGTGATGGAAGGCGGGGAGCCGGTGGTGATTGCCAATGCCGAGGGCGCCCGCACGACTCCGTCGGTCGTCGCGTTTACGAAATCAGGCGAACGCCTCGTGGGTCAGGCCGCCAAGCGCCAGGCCGTGACCAATTCCCAAAACACCGTCTTCTCCTCGAAGCGCCTCATCGGACGAAAGTTTACCGAAGTGCGCGAGGAAGCGAAAAATTTTCCCTTCAAGGTCGTCGAAGGCAAAAACGGCGACGCCTACATTGAAGTTCGCTCGGGCGACAAGACCGAGCAGCTGGCGCCGCAGCAGATTGCCGCCTTCATTCTCGGCAAGATGAAGGCCGATGCCGAGGCCTACCTCGGCGAAAAAATCACCCAGGCCGTCATCACCGTTCCCGCGTATTTCAACGACGCGCAGCGCCAGGCAACCAAGGACGCGGGAAAGATCGCCGGCCTGGAAGTGATGCGCATCATTAATGAGCCGACCGCGGCCGCGCTGGCCTACGGGCTCGACCGCAAGAAGAACGAAACCATCGCGGTTTACGATTTCGGCGGCGGCACGTTCGATATTTCGATTCTTGAAGTCGGCGACGGCGTGGTCGAAGTGAAGTCCACCAATGGCGACACGCACCTCGGCGGCGACAACATCGACCAGCGCATCATCGATTGGCTGGTGCAGGAGTTCAAGAAAGAGACCGGCGTTGACGTCTCCAAGGACCAGATGGCGTTACAGCGCCTGAAGGAAGCGGCGGAGAAGGCCAAGATCGAGTTGTCCACGGTGCTCGAAACCGAGATCAACCTGCCGTTCTTGACGGCGGACGCGAGCGGTCCGAAGCACCTGCAGATCAAGCTCAGCCGCTCGAAGCTCGAGCAGATGGTGGGACCGACGGTCGATCGCGCCAAGGCGCCAACCAAGAAGGCGCTCGAAGACGCGGACAAGAAGCCGGCCGACCTCGGCGAAGTC